>CAJKKX010000355.1 GCA_905200565.1 uncultured Lachnospiraceae bacterium | reverse complement strand
CTGCGGGAAACCGTCAGCCGCATTCCGGTTATTACACGGTTAAAACCGGATGACGTTTACGATGTTATTTTTATTGTGATGCGCTATACCCAGTTGGATAGCATAATGGAATTCCTGCGGACAAACGGGACGAAAAATCTTGTATTTGTGGGCAACAATGTCCGCGCCGCCCACTATGCCGCATTATTGCCGGAGAAAAACGTGCTGTTCGCCTTTGCGTCCTCTGCGGGGCATCGGGAACCGGAGCGGGTTGCTTCCATCGACCTCAAAAAAATCACGATCGGGCAGCTGAAAGATGCGCCCTCCAACGAAGCTCTGATCGGGCAGATTTTCACAGGCACCGGATACAGGGTGACCTACGAACCCAATATGGGAGATTATCTGCTCTGTCATGCAGCTTTTGTACTGCCGGTGGCATTTGCCTGCTACTATGCGGACGGCGATCTGCACAGGCTCAAAGGGAATGCCGCCTATCTGGAACGGATTCTGAACGCCAATCTTGAGGGGTACCGCGCAATCGAGCGGGCGGGGCATAATATCCTTCCGGCCAGCGATGCAAACTATGAAAGCGCTTCTTACCGCAGGATCTGTCTGTTTTTCTTTCGGCTGATGTGCGCGACCGGTCTTGGGAAGATCTGTGCCAGTGACCATGCTATGAATGCCGTTGAGGAAATGAGTGCCTTAAACCGGGACATCAAAAAATACTTTGACGGGATCGGAGCGGAGTATTCTGTCTGGCAGTCGCTGGAGCAGGACGCCGGACGATATCTGAAATAGAGATTAATGAAGATAAGTGATACTGTTGCTTGACAAGCTGGGGCGGATTGGATAAAATTTGATAAATGATTGTATAAATGAGGAGGAGCATTATGAATAAAATTGCGATGAAAACCCCGCTTGTGGAAATGGACGGCGACGAAATGACCAGGATCCTCTGGAAGCTGATCAAGGATGAGCTGATTCTGCCGTTTGTCGATTTAAAAACAGAATATTACGATCTCGGACTTCAGAAGCGTAACGAGACGGACGACCAGATCACGATAGACAGCGCGCTTGCCACGAAAAAATACGGTGTTGCCGTAAAATGCGCTACGATTACGCCGAACGCGGCGCGCGTGAAGG
The DNA here is from genome assembly GCA_905200565.1 of uncultured Lachnospiraceae bacterium. The sequence goes on along the minus strand of CAJKKX010000355.1, from coordinate 556 downwards.
AATACAATTTAAAAGAGATGTGGAAGAGTCCGAACGGAACCATCCGAGCGATTCTCGACGGCACCGTTTTTCGCGCGCCGATCATCGTAAAGGGCATCGAGCCGAACGTGCGCACCTGGAAAAAGCCGATCACGATCGCAAGACATGCCTACGGCGATGTTTACAAGGCAACGGAGATGAAGGTTCCGGGAGCAGGAAAAGCGGAGCTTGTATTTACCGATGAAAACGGAAACGAAACGCGCGAGCTGATCCATGAATTTAAGGGAAGCGGCGTGCTGCAGGGAATGCATAACCTCACCAGCTCCATCGAGAGCTTTGCGCGAAGCTGCTTTGCCTATGCGCTGGATACAAAACAGGATCTCTGGTTTGCCACCAAGGATACCATTTCCAAAAAATATGACCATACCTTCAAGGATATCATGCAGGAAATCTTTGACGCAGAATATGCGGATAGATTTAAAGAAGCAGGCATCACCTACTTCTATACGCTGATCGACGACGCGGTAGCGCGTGTGATGAAGTCGGAGGGCGGCTATATCTGGGCGTGCAAAAACTA
>CAJKKX010000354.1 GCA_905200565.1 uncultured Lachnospiraceae bacterium | reverse complement strand
TGAAGCGTGGGGAGCAGAGCTCACATTGTCAGGGCATCTGCATGGCGGGTTTATACGGGTGAAGCCGTTTGGAGGTCTGCTCAGTCCTCAATGCGTCCCCTTTCCAAGATACGATAAGGGAGTTTTTGCGATAAATGGACGGTATATGGTGGTAAGCGCAGGGCTTGGCTCTCATTCCAGGCTTCCACGTATTGGAAATCCGACGGAGCTGGTCGTGATCGACCTGATACAGCCTTGAAAATCCCGAAAAAACCGGGTACAATAGAACCGTAAAACAAAGGACAGAGGTAAATTTCATGGGGATTTCCGTTAAATTGGAAGCATTTGAAGGCCCGCTGGATCTTCTTTTGCATCTGATCGATAAAAATAAGGTGAATATATACGATATTCCGATTGTGGAAATTACGAAACAGTATATGGAATATCTTCAGGAAATGCAGCGGCGGGATTTGAATGTGATGAGTGAGTTTCTGGTGATGGCGGCTACCCTTCTCGATATTAAGTCTAAGATGCTCCTGCCCAAAGAAGTGAATGAAGACGGTGAGGAAGAAGATCCCAGACAGGAGCTGGTGGAAAAGCTTCTGGAGTACAAGCTTTATAAATATATGTCTTATGAGCTGAGAGAAAAGCAGCAGGATGCTTCCCTTGCCATGTACAAGCCCCCTACAATACCGGAGGAAGTCAGCGCTTTCCGTCCGGAAGTAAAGATTGAGGAGCTGCTTGACGGAGTCACACTCTCGAAGATGCACAGTATTTTTAAAGATATTATGAAAAGGCAGAAGGACAGAATTGATCCGGTGCGAAGCGGCTTCGGAACGCTGGAAAAGGAAGAGGTGGATATGGACGCCACCTGGGAGCGTGTAGAAGGGTACATACTGGAGCATGGAACGTGCAGCTTTGGCGATCTCCTTTTGAAAGGCCGGACAAGAATGCAGATTGTCGTTACGTTTCTTGTGATACTGGAGCTGATGAAGATGGGCAGGATTGAAATTATACAGGAAGACACATTTGCAGAAATCTATATTAAGGCAGCCGGGAAAGAGGATGAAAAGTGGAGCGAAAGAAAACAGAAGCAGTAATTGAGGCAATCCTTTTTGCAATGGGAGATTCGGTGGAACTGGAAAAGATAGCAAAGGCCGTGGAGCATGACACGGCAACGACAAGGAAGATTCTGCATGGTATGATGGACAGATACCGCATGGAGGACCGGGGCGTCCAGATCATTGAGCTTGAGGATTCCTTTCAGATGTGTACGAAAAAAGAGATGTATGAGTATCTGATTCGTGTGGCGAAGCAGCCGAGGAAGCTTGTTCTCACGGATGTAGCGCTTGAAACACTTTCCATTATCGCCTATAAACAGCCAATTACGAAGGCGGAAATAGAGAAGATCAGGGGTGTGAAATGCGATCACGCCGTAAATAAGCTGGTAGAGTACAATCTGGTAACGGAGCTTGGCAGAATGGACGCTCCGGGCAGGCCGATTCTGTTTGGCACGACGGAAGAGTTTCTGAGAAATTTCGGCGTGCAGTCTCTGGAGGAGCTGCCAGTTCCGAACCCAGTGCAGATCGAGGATTTTAAGGCAGAAGCAGAAGAAGAGATTCAACTGCGGCTAAATGTTTAAGACAGGAGCGGACAGATGCCAACGACATATACGCATGACATATTTGGGAAATTGGTTTTTCAGAAACTTCCGGAGGAGATCAAAGCGGTAATCCTGCGGCAGAAAGCGGCGTATGCCATAGGGCTGCACGGACCGGATCTGCTGTTTTATTATAAACCTTTTCAGAACAATGAAGTGAATCAGATGGGACAGAGGATGCACGGGGAGATTGCGGCGGCATTCTTTGGGCATTGTAAAGAAAAATATCTTCTGACAGGGGATGAGGCGGTGCTTTCTTATACGCTGGGGTTTATCTGCCACTAC
>CAJKKX010000353.1 GCA_905200565.1 uncultured Lachnospiraceae bacterium | reverse complement strand
CCCGCCATTGCATCAGGTGACATTCTGGCCGTTTGAAGTGACATTTTTGTAAGCCATGCTACTCAACCTTCAAGTCGTCCGTATGAAGGTCAAGGGTAACCACCGTTCCTCCACCCACAACAGATTCTACACTGATCTTGTGGGAAAGCCTGTCCGCCGCTATCCGGCACAGGTACAGTCCCAGACCTGTGGATTTTCGATCCGCCCGTCCGTTATACCCGGTAAAGCCTTTCTCGAAAATCCTCGGAACATCCTCCGGCGCAATGCCAATCCCGGTATCCGACACTTTTAAGAGCTTCTCCGGCGTGACCGCAATCGTTATCGTTCCTTCCTGGGTATATTTCACAGCATTTGACAAAAGCTGCTCCAAAATGAAAAGAAGCCACTTTTCATCTGTCAGTACCTGAACAGACGCCGGCTCATATTGAAGCCGGAGCCTTTTTCTGACAAACTGGGGGGCATATTTATGAACGGCCTGCCGGATGATGGCGTCCAGATCGTATTGCTGAAAAACAAAGTCCGAAGAATCACTGCCCAGACGCAGAAAACTCAATACCATCTCTACATACTGCTCAATGCGAAACATCTCGGCCGCCAGTTCCCGGTGTTCCTCCGTATCCTCCTCCTGCAAAATCATCTGTATCACGGAAATCGGCGTCTTGATCTGATGCACCCAGGCGGCATAGTAATCCATACTTTCCTGCCGCTCCTTCTGCCAGTTTGTCAGACTCGCATCCAGAAGCTGTTTCAAAGCGTAAACCATCTCCTGATAATCTGCTTCCGCCAGCGTCTCTGGCTTTGGCATCTGATCCGTCAGCAGCGAAACATTCTGTAAAATCCTCCGGCGTCTTTCATGCTTCTTCCAATAAGAAAAGAAATGGAACGCCAGCCCCGCTGCTGCCAGCAGAACACAAAGTCCCAAAGCATAGAATACCGCCTCTGTCTCCAGATCATATAAGCTGAAAATCAGAGCGAATATTGCCGCAAATACCAGAAAGACTCCTGCCGTCATGCAGTACTGGCGAAAATAACTGCCGCATATCCGATACCACGCTTCTTTTTTCACTGCCCTTCCCTCTTCCCTTCAAGGATGTACCCACTGCCAACTTTCGTAGTAATAAAATCTACAAGTCCCGCCCGCTCCAGTTTTCTGCGAAGTCTCGTGACATTCACCGTCAGGGTATTTTCCTCCACATAGGAATCCATCTGCCACAATTTCGTCATCAGTGTGTCGCGGCTCACGACCTTTCCCTTATTCTCCAGCAGGGTCTGTAGAATGCGGAACTCATTTCTGGTTAATTCGATCCGCTCTCCCTCATAAGTCAGAGACGCATCGTTCAGATTCAATACTGCCCCTCTGTGTTCCAACACCGGAATTTTCCCCGCCATATCATAGGTTCTGCGCAGCACGGCCTGAATCTTTGCCATCATCACATCGAGATTCACCGGTTTCGATATGAAATCGTCTCCCCCCATGTTCATCGCCATAACGATATTCATATTGTCAGACGCCGACGATATGAAAACCACCGGAACACTGGAAATTTCCCGAATCCTGGTGCACCAGTGATAGCCATTATAAAAGGGCAGCATAATATCCATCAGCACCATGTGAGGATCGTACTCTACAAAGGCGGAAAGCACCTTTTGAAAATCCCTGACACAGCTTACCTCATTTCCCCAGGATTCTATCTGCTTTTTCATGGCATTCGCCAGGGAAAAATCATCTTCAACCATCAGAATTTTGTACATTGGTTTTTATCCTTTCATGATATTTTTATACGGTGTGCCTGCGGCTTGCGGCGCAGTCTGCACCTGGCAATCCTCTATCATTATATAGCGGATCTGCAAAAACGGAAAGCCTTCTAGCGCAAAAGAGAGGATATGCTTGAAAATCTGAATATTATGTAAACGCTCCATAGCGTGTACCATTATTAGATAAAGGGCTGTTTTCACAGCCCT
>CAJKKX010000352.1 GCA_905200565.1 uncultured Lachnospiraceae bacterium | reverse complement strand
TCCTTCTGCGAAATATCTGTATTCAGCAAAGGCATATCGATCACCTGAATGTCCACTCCAAACTCCTTTGTAAGCCTTCTCCACTGCTCCAGAATCTCACCATAATTGCGTCCGAGCCTGTCAATACTTTTGATCACAAGCACATCTCCCTGCCTCAGTTTCCTTAACAGCTTTTTATACTGCGGGCGCACAAAATCTTTCCCTGATATCTGATCCATATAGATATTCTCTCTGGGAACGCTCCATTTCGCCAACGCGATAAATTGTCTTTCCGGATTTTGTTCTTTTGTTGAAACCCGTATATAACCGTATGTTTTCATTACTGTCAGCCTCCTTTATCTATTATCTTATCCCAAATAACAGAATAAAACAGGTAAGCTGTTTTTATGAAAACAATCTTCTTTTTCGATGATGACCGATAAAGTACGAAAGAGTAAGAAATGCCGTAAATCTCTTCACAGCATTTCTTACCCTTTTCTATCTATCTAAAATCTCTTTCAGTATCTTATTCACCGCCCCCGGGTCTGCCTTTCCCTTCATGGCTTTCATGGTCTGCCCTACCAGGAAGCCGATCGCCTTCTGTTTTCCGCCTTTGTAGTCGGCCACAGACTGTGGATTCGCCGCCACGATTTCTTCTATCGTGCCGCGCAGCGCCCCCTCGTCTCCGACCATCTTCAGCCCGTTTTCTTCCACATACTGTTCCGGATCGATATCCTTGTCAAACACGAGCTCAAACACTTCTTTCGCTACTGTGTTATTAATCGTTCCCGTTTCTGTCAGCCCTATCAGCTTCGCCAGGTTTCCCGGTGAGAACCGGATATCTTCTGCATCTATGCTATGCTCCTTTAAGAGGCGCATCGTCTCCACCATCAGCCAGTTCGACACCTTTTTCGGCTTCTTACAGAGCGCTGTCGTCTCCTCAAACACATCCGCCATCCGCTTTGTGGAGGTAAGGATTCCAGCATCATAGGCAGGAATGCCATATTCCTTTTGATAACGCTCCAGCTTTTCCTCCCGCATCTCCGGCTGTCTGTCCCGGATTTCCTGTATCCATTCATCGCTGATTACCACCGGAGTGAGGTCAGGGTCAGGAAAATAACGGTAATCCTGGGCGTCCTCTTTCGAGCGCATCGCATAAGACGCGCCTTTCGTATCATCCCACCGCCTGGTCTCCTGTACCACCTGTTTCCCGGATTCCAGCAAATCAATCTGACGGTTTTTCTCGCCCTCAATCGCATGGGTGATGGCACGGAAAGAATTCAGATTCTTCATCTCCGTCCGGGTTCCAAAGGCTTCTGTCCCCGCCTCACGCACCGAAAGGTTCACATCCGCGCGCATAGATCCTTCCTGGAGCTTACAGTCCGAAGCGCCCAAGTACTGAATCATCATGCGCAGCTTTTCCAGATAGGCGATGACCTCCTCGGCGCTGCGCATATCCGGCTCTGAAACAATCTCAATCAGCGGTACGCCGCTCCGGTTGTAATCTACCAGAGAGCAATCCTCCCATTCATCGTGAATCAGCTTCCCCGCATCCTCTTCCATATGGATTTCATGGATGCGTACCGTCTTTTTCCCCGCCGCCGTCTCAATTTCGATTCCGCCATCGTGACAGATGGGCAGATAGAGCTGGGAAATCTGATAATTCTGCGGATTGTCCGGATAAAAATAATTTTTCCTGTCAAACTTGCAGTACTGGTGAATCTGGCAGTTTGCCGCAAGCCCGACTGCCAGAGCGTACTCCACCACCTGTTTATTCAGCACCGGAAGGGAACCCGGCATCCCGGTACACACCGGACAGGTATGGGTATTCGGCGCTCCGCCGAACGCCGTAGAACAGGAGCAGAAAATTTTCGTTTTCGTGGCAAGTTCGACATGGACTTCCAGTCCGATGACTGTCTCATACTGTTTCCTCATTTATCTTCCCCTCCTTTCCGCCAGTTCCGGCGCTTCGTATTTCCTCGTACACTCAAAGCTGTAGCCTGCGCGGATGATCTTCTTCTCCTGGAAGCAGTCCCCGATAAGCTGCAAGCCAATCGGAAGCCCCTTCGAGTCCTTCCC
>CAJKKX010000351.1 GCA_905200565.1 uncultured Lachnospiraceae bacterium | reverse complement strand
ACGAATGGAAAGGGTTCGGTGTGCGCATTCCTTTCCACGATGCTGGTAAAGGCGAAAAAGAGGACGGGCCTTTTCACCTCTCCCCATCTGGTAAAGATCAATGAGCGTTTTCAGATCAACAATGAGCCGGTCAGCGACGAAGAATTTCTGGCGGCCTATGAAAAGGTGCGGGGAGCGGTAGAGGAAATGCAGAAAGACGGCTTTGCCCATCCGACCTATTTCGAGCTGCTGTTCGCTATGGCGATGGTGCTTTTTGAGGAGAAAGCCGTAGAGTATGTGGTGCTGGAAACGGGGCTTGGCGGTCGTCTGGATGCTACGAACATGGTAGAAAAGCCCATTGCGGCCATTATTACTTCCATCAGCCTGGATCACACGGAGATTCTGGGTGACACGATCGAAAAAATCGCCTTTGAGAAAGCCGGGATTATCAAGCCTGGAGTTCCTGTGATCTATGACGGACGCTGTAAGGAAGCTGAGAAGGTCATTCTTGCCAGAGCCAGGGAACTGGGCGCTCCGGCGTTTGGCTTACAGGAAGAAATGTATGAAATTTTGGAGAACACGGACAAAAGCATTGATTTTTCGCTGTCCAGCAGGTATCATATACATACCAGAGTCACGGTTCCGTATCTGGCGAGGTATCAGGTGATAAACAGTTCACTGGCATTGATGGCGATGGAGGTCATCTGCAAAGATATCCCCATCGGGCTTTGCACGGAGGCGGTCAGAGAGACGACCTGGCAGGGGCGTATGGAAACGGTGATGCCGGGCGTGGTGCTTGACGGGGCGCATAATGCGGATGGCGTACGGGAATTTGTGCGGACCGTGCAGCGTATGCAGAAGAAATACCGTGTGACATTGCTTTTTTCCGCTGTGATGGAGAAGGACTATGAGAAAATGATAGCGACGATTTGCAGGCAGACGGAGCTTGCGCATATCGTCGTAACAGAAATAGCAGGAGACAGAAACGTTCCGGCAGAAAAACTGGCAGAGGTATTTCGCAGATATACGAATACTCCGGTAAAAGCTGTCCGCATGATCGCAGATGCTTTCAGGGAAGCATTTAAGGAAAAGGGGGACGGTATGTTGTTCTGTGCAGGATCGCTGTATCTGGTAGGGGAGCTGAAAAATCTGCTGAAAGAGGAGAGATTCAATGATTAATTATGAAGAGGAATTAAAGAAATTCCATCCGAGCCTGGATGTAAACGAGGCGGAGGACGCGATTTACAACCGGGACTTAACAGACGTTACGGATATTTTGAAAGAATTGATAATGGACGAAAAGAAAAAGGGTAAATATGTTCAATAAGGGGAAAATATGAAGTGTATTTTTTGCGGGACTCCTTTGGGAAAGAACGATTACTGTACAGGGTGCGGAGCGGACATCACGTTGCAGAAAAGAATCGTCCGGATTTCTAACCTGCTTTATAACCAGGGACTGGAAAAAGCGATGGTTCGGGATTTGTCAGGGGCGATCGTATGCCTGAAAAGGAGTCTGAAATTTAATAAGGAAAATATAGACGCCAGAAACCTGCTGGGTCTGGTCTATTATGAAACAGGGGAAGTCGTTTCCGCACTGAGCGAATGGGTCATCAGTAAAAACATGAATGTACCGGGCAATGCGGCGGACGGCTACATAGAGAGTCTGCAATCCAATAAAAACAAGCTGGATGTGATTAACCAGACGATTCGAAAGTACAATCAGGCGCTGCAATACTGCCGGCAGGACAATGAGGATATGGCGATCCATCAGTTAAAAAAGGTGTTGAACCAGAATCCGCAGTTGATTAAGGCGTATCATCTCCAGGCGCTTCTTTATCTGAAGCGTCAGGAATATGAGAAGGCAAGGAAGATTTTGAAAAAGGCGGCGTACATTGACGCGACGAACACTACTACGCTGCGCTATTTGCAGGAAGTGGAAGCTGCGACGGGGATCAGCACCAGCCTGGATCAGAAACGAAAGAAGAAATATGCAAAAGAAAAAGTGAACAAGCTGACGGGAACGACGACGTATATGAGCGGAAATGAAATGATTATCCAGCCCACAACGTTTCGCGACAGTTCAGCGG
>CAJKKX010000350.1 GCA_905200565.1 uncultured Lachnospiraceae bacterium | reverse complement strand
ATTGTGAATCCAAAACAGCCGGACTGCCCATATCCATATAAATCTCTGTGCGGGGCGGCGGTGGCATATAAACTCATCATCTGCCTTTATGAAATTTGTGAAATTCCGGTGGAGGAAGCAGACAGGTTTCTTGAATTTGCTGCGATGGCCACGGTGGGAGATGTGATGGATCTGACCGGGGAAAACAGGATTCTTGTAAAAGAAGGTTTGAAGATGATAAATCACACGAAAACTCCTGGTCTGAAAGCTCTGATTCGTGTAAATGGTTTGGAGGATACCAGGATTTCTTCTTATCATATCGGATTTGTTCTGGGTCCATGTATCAATGCGAGCGGAAGGCTGGATACGGCAAAGCGGGCGTTGAAGCTTCTTCTGGCAGAGACTTCTGCGGAGGCGGAAGAACTGGCTTATGAATTAAAGGGGCTGAATGATGAGCGGAAGGCCATGACGCTGGATGGGTTTGAGAAGGCTGTGCGGCTTATCGAAGAAAGCAGCCTGAAGGAAGATAAGATACTGGTTGTGTATCTTTCGGACTGCCATGAAAGTTTGGCGGGAATTATTGCAGGGCGCATACGGGAGAGGTATCATAAACCAGTCTTTGTCCTGACAGATGCCGCAGAAGGCTTAAAAGGTTCCGGGCGTTCTATTGAAGCCTGCAATATGTTTGCGGAAATGTGCAAATGCGCGGATCTTTTTACAAAATTCGGAGGGCATCCGATGGCCGCCGGATTGTCTCTTCCAAAAGAAAGCATGGAAGCCTTTCGCGAGCGGATCAATGCGGGTACGGCGCTTTCGCCAGATGATTTTATTCCTAAAATCATGATTGATGTACCGATGCCAATCGACTACATTACGGAGCGGCTGGTAGAGGAGCTGACGGTTCTGGAGCCGTTTGGGAAAGGAAATGCGAAACCGGTTTTTGCAGAGAAAAATTTAAATATATTAAGCGCCAGAATTCTTGGCAAGAATAGAAATGTAATAAAAATGCAGGCACTGAATCCTAAAGGCATGGTAATGGATGCCATGTTTTTCGGAGATGTGGAAGAATTTCAGGCGTATATCAGATCAAAATTCGGGCGTATGGAAGCGGAAAAACTGTTTCAGGGAAGAGAGAATGCAGTTACGCTGTCTGTTACGTATTATCCGGACATCAATGAGTTTCGTGGTGTCCGAACCTTGCAAATCGTAATTCAAAATTATTGTTAAAGGGGGAACCTGTATATGAAAAAAGTGGGAAAAAAATTCATACTGATACTGGCGGCCATTATAATTGCAGCAGTATATTATTATGTGACGATTCCGGCCATAAATATTCATGCTTCCGGTTTCTGGGTATTTCTGATGCTGGTGGCGCTGGCAGGAACGGTGCTTTATGCAGTGCCGAGAGTCCGGACGCCGTCTAATGTAAAAGAAAACAAAGGGATAAAAGCAGGAATTTTTCTGCTTCTGGGAATCGGGGTCATTTACCTGATTGGCTCTGTTTTGTCCTCTCCGATTGTGAATGCGAACAAATATCAAAAGCTTATCACGGTAGAGAACAGGAAATTTACGGAGGATATCAAGGAAGCGGATTACCGCCAGATTCCTTTGCTGGACAGGGATTCTGCCACACTTCTGGGAAACAGGAAAATGGGAAGTATGGTGGATATGGTATCTCAGTTTGAGGTCAGTGATCTCTATACGCAGATCAATTACCAGGACACGCCGACCAGAGTAACGCCGCTGGTATATGCCAGTCTCATCAAGTGGTTTACGAATCAGAAAAACGGAATTCCGGCGTATATAAAAATCGACATGGCGACGCAGGATACGGAGCTTGTAAAGCTTGAAAAGCCGATCCGCTATTCACAGTCCGAGCTTTTTAACAGGAATATTAACCGTCATCTGCGTTTCCGGTATCCGACTTATATTTTTGACGAGCTGAGTTTTGAAATTGATGATGAAGGGACGCCGTACTGGGTATGCCCGGTAAAGAAATTTAATATCGGGCTTTTCGGCGGCGTTACGATTGGAAGAGTGGTTCTGTGCAACGCCGTGACCGGGGAAACGACAGATTATGCGGTGGAGGACTGTCCGAACTGGGTGGATCATGTATTTGCCGCAGATC
>CAJKKX010000349.1 GCA_905200565.1 uncultured Lachnospiraceae bacterium | reverse complement strand
ATGTCGGCAGCCATACCGGTATTGTAATCGAACAGGCGCGAAAATATATTGATGACAATTATCAGGAGGATTTATCCCTGAATGACGTCAGCAGACACTGTAATGTCAGTATTTATTATATGAGCAGGCTGTTTAAAGAAAAAATGGGAGAGAATTATTCCACCTATCTGACACGGGTAAGGATGGAGGCGGCAAAGGAGATGATCCGCAAATACGATTATCCGCTGAAAACTCTGTCTGATAAATGCGGATTCCGGAGCGTGGGATATTTCTGCCGGGTGTTTAAGCAATATACGGGCGTAACCGTAGGGGAATTTAAAGAGCAGAGATGAATAAGGCGAAAGCCGGGAGATAACTATGGAGAAAATGATAAAAGTTGTATGTGAGCAGGAAGCATATGCATTGATTGATGACATTACGTATACCCATGTTCCGTTTTGGTATGGAGAGACACAGCGGCCGCTGCGTCTGAGCATTCTTCTGCCGAAGCATAAGGAGGGGCACAGAAAGCTGCCGCTGATCGTATGGCTGTGTGGAGGCGCGTTCCGCGTTATGGACCGAAACGTCTGGATTCCGCAGCTAACTGCTCTTGCTATGTCAGGATATGTGATCGCCAGCGCAGAATACCGGACAAGCCATGAATGCCCGTTTCCGGGACCCCTGACAGACATCAAGGCGGCAATACGCTATCTGCGTTCTCATAGTGACCAGTACTGTATCGATCCGGAGCGCGTAGCGGTGATGGGCGAGTCGGCGGGCGGCACTCTTTCCGCTCTGGTCGGCGTCACCGGGGAGATTGCTGAGTATGAGGTGGGAGACTTTCTGGAATACAGCAGTTCCGTTCAGAAGGTCGTGGATTTTTACGGACTGACCGATATGCTGCATGATCCCATAGATAAAACCGGAGAGAATGCAAGGATTATTGAGGATTTCGTGGACTGGGATTTTGAAAGGACGGGAAAACTGGCAAGTGCGGTAAATTACGTAGAGGAGGGAAAAGCCCTGCCGGAATTTCTGATTTTTCATGGAACGGCGGATACCCTGGTGCCGATTGAACAGAGTGAAGGCTTTTATGAAAAGCTGATTCAGACGGGACATGCGGCGGACTTTTATCGCATAGAAGACGCGCCGCACGGCTCGGACCTGTTTTACCAGAAGGAGGTTATGGAGATAGTGAAAGCCTTTTTGTGGAAATGACAGCATATATGCTGCGGAAATTGTGCGGGCAGCTTTCCGTTGCGTTTAAGTCGTGATGCATGTATAATGAACCTATCACGATAGGAAGAGGTTAATGCATATGAAGAAAATGATTTCCTGGAATGTCAACGGGCTGCGCGCCTGCGTGCAGAAGGGTTTTTTAGAGTATTTTAAAGAGGCAGATGCAGATATTTTCTGCATACAGGAGAGCAAGCTGCAGGAAGGACAGATTGAGCTTCCTCTGGAAGGGTATCATCAGTACTGGAATTATGCGAAGAAAAAAGGCTATTCCGGCACGGCGGTATTCTCAAAGGAAGAGCCGCTTTCGGTGACATACGGCATAGGCATCGAAGAGCACGACCAGGAGGGACGTGTGATCACGCTGGAGTTTGCCACTTATTATCTTGTGACAGTTTACACGCCCAACTCGCAGAACGAGCTGGCGCGCCTGCCCTACCGCATGGAGTGGGAGGATGCGTTTCTTGCGTATCTGAAGGGGCTGGAGCAAAGTAAGCCGGTGATTTTCTGCGGTGATCTGAATGTAGCGCATAAGGAAATTGATTTGAAAAATCCAAAGACAAACCGTAAGAATGCGGGCTTTACGGATGAAGAGCGTGAGAAATTCAGTAAGGTGGTGGAGAGCGGCTTTATTGACACTTACCGTTACTTTTATCCGGAACAGGAGGGGATTTATTCCTGGTGGTCATACCGGTTCCGCGCGAGGGAGAAGAATGCGGGGTGGCGGATCGACTATTTCTGTGTTTCTGAGTGCCTGAAGGATAAGCTGATCGACGCCAAAATCCATACGGAAATTATGGGTTCTGACCATTGCCCGGTGGAACTGCAGATCGAGCTTTAGGTTGCCAGGCATACGACAAAAATGTACGGTGGATGTTTTTTAGTTGCCAAGCATCCGGAGGA
>CAJKKX010000348.1 GCA_905200565.1 uncultured Lachnospiraceae bacterium | reverse complement strand
GGTATGACAGAAGTCTCCAAAACTTTTAGCGGGAGTTCGATTCTCTCATCCCCTGCTCGAAAAGCACCGTATTTACGGTGTTTTTTATATGCCGGTTTGGTTAATTTAATGATTCGACTATGGAAAAACGAGGACATGACCGCCCTCGTTTTTTATATAATATTTGACGAACAGATGCGGCTCTGTGTCGGGATCATAATTGGTGCGATTTTGTGGAGGAATGAAATCAAAAAGTCAGAAAGGATAGTTGTTGATTTTTGCAATTCGTGCTACACTATCCATAGTGCTTTATACAGGATGTATCTGAGATATAAAAAGGAAGGGAAGTACAATGGGATTTCGACAAATTGCCGGAAAAGGACTTTATTTTTTATTCATCGGGCAGATTCTTGGGATTTTGATGCTCGTTCCCGTGATCGGAACGATCGCGGCACTTGCCGGAGCGGTTTGTTCCATCTATGGGCTGTATACGCTCTCCAAAGCGGACGCCGATTATCAGACCGCGTTTATGCTGACGATCGCAAACTTTGCTGTTTCGCTGTTCAGCACGGTTATTTTAAATAATGAGGGAATTTTTGCATTTCTGTGCAGTGCGGCTTCGCTGGTGATCAACGCGGCAGTAATTTATTTTATCTGCAGCACAACCGGAAGATTGCTGCGCGGTATCGACGATACGGTAGAGCAGCGCGGCGGGATAATCTGGAGAGCGGTGATGCTGTGCACGATCGTGGAGATTGCCTGTGCGCTGCTGGTGTATATTCCGATTATTAATATCGCGGCAATGGTGATACAGGTGATCGCGATGGTGGTTCAGCTGGTAATCAGCATTTTGTATCTGATATTTCTCTGGCAGGGGCAGAAAACGCTGCGGCAGTGTTCGCAGTGACGGAAGATAAACAGAAAATATGCGGCGCGGAAAACCGGAGCGGAGCCGCGGCATAAGCTACGAAAGACAGGAAGGGGACAAAAGCAGTGGAAACCTATTTATATGTGATTTTTCTTGCCGTTAGTTTTGGCGCGTCTGTGGTGGGCGTCAATTATTACCTGCCGAATACACAGTCCACCATCTTCAACGCAAAGCTGTATCTGATGCCGACTCCGCTGGTGATGACCGACCCGAAGATCGTGTCAGTAATGGAAAAGGAGCCGGGCGTCGAGCAGATCCGCAACATGGTATCGCTTGCGAAAATGACCGTGATCGGTATCGGAAGCATGAACAAGGGTGCTACTATTCTCACGAACGGCACGCTCTCCTACAATGATTTCCTGCTGCTCTCCATGAAGGGCGCAGTCGGGGACATGCTGTGTCATTTTATCGACAGGGACGGCAGACTGGTTCCTTCCGATATCGAGGACCGGCTCATCAGTACTTCGCTGGAAACACTGAGATCCCTGGACAACGTAATCGGCGTTGCCGCCGGGGAGAACAAGGCAGAGGCAATTCTTGCCGCGCTGCGCGGCGGATATCTGGATATTCTTATCACAGATGAAACCACAGCGGCAGGCATTTTAAAAAGCAGTGAATAATCAATAAAAAAGGAGGGTTTTTATGGCAGAACAATTTTTAATGGCGATCGACGCCGGTACCGGAAGCGTGCGTGCCGTACTCTTTCGCACAGATGGCACGCAGCTAAGCTGTGTGCAGAGAGAATGGGAACATCGGGAGGATCCCCGCTATCCGGGCAGCATGGATTTTGACTGGGTACATAACTGGGATCTTGCCTGCGACTGCATCCGCGGCGTACTTGAGGAAACCCGCATTGATCCGAAGCAGATCGCGGCCGTTTCCACCACCTGTATGCGGGAGGGCATCGTCCTCTACGACAAAGACGGAAACGAGGTCTGGGCATGCGCCAACGTTGACGCGCGCAGCAACGACGAGGTAGGAAAGCTCATCCACATGGATCCGGAGCTGGAAAAAGAGATTTATCTGCAGAGCGGTCAGACCTATGCGCTTGGCGCTCTCCCGCGTCTGCTCTGGGTAAAAGATAAAATGCCGGAGATTTATGAGAAGGTTGCCGAGATCGGTATGTTCAACGACTGGCTGATCCGCAGGCTGACCGGCGTGGAGGCTGTAGAGCCAAGCAACGGTTCTACCACCGGTATTTTTGACCTGCGAAGCAGAAGCTGGGATGCTTCGATCGCCCGCAAATGCGGACTGCGCGACGATATTTTCCCGCCGGTCATGGA
>CAJKKX010000347.1 GCA_905200565.1 uncultured Lachnospiraceae bacterium | reverse complement strand
AAAGCAGACCAGATCGGGATGCTGGCCACGGTGATGAACTGTATTTATGTATCTGAGATCTTCCGCTCCGTGGGAATGATGACGCAGATTCTGACTCCGTTTGCCTGCGGCGCTTTTACGAAGCTGTTTGCGAAAGACCGTGTGAATAAATATTTCGAAAAAGGGATCGTGTCCTTTTTTGCGGGCGGGACAGGCCATCCGTATTTTTCGACGGATACGGCGACCGTGCTGCGCGCCATTGAGATCGAGGCGGATGTGATTCTGCTGGCGAAATCCATTGACGGCGTTTATGACAGCGATCCGAAAGAGAATCCGAATGCGAAAAAGTATGACGAGATTTCCATTCAGGAGGTCATCGACCGGAAGCTGGGAGTCGTGGATATGGCAGCGTCCATTCTCTGCATGGAGAACAGGATGCCGATGCTGGTATTCGGACTGAACGAAGAGAACAGTATTGTAAACACCGTAAAAGGCGATTTCCGTGGGACAAAAGTAACCGTTTAGAAAAAGCAGCGATAGAAAACCGTTACCGATCAGGAGGAAAAGAATATGGATGAAAGACTTCAGGTATTTGATACAAAAATGACAAAATCTTATGACAATCTCTTATCAGAATTTGGAGCAATCCGTGCAGGAAGAGCAAATCCGCACGTATTGGATAAGATCACCGTAGACTATTATGGAACACCGACGCCGCTTCAGCAGGTGGGAAATATTACCGTTCCGGAGGCTCGTATGATTCAGATTCAGCCGTGGGAGGCTTCGATGGTAAAGGCCATTGAAAAAGCGATTATGACTTCGGATCTGGGCATCAATCCTTCCAATGACGGAAGAGTGATCCGCCTGGTGTTCCCGGAGCTTACCGAGGAACGCAGAAAAGAGCTGGTGAAGGATGTAAAGAAGAAAGGTGAGAATGCAAAGGTGGCGATTCGTAATATCCGCCGTGATGCAAATGATTCCTTTAAGAAGCTCTCAAAGAGTTCTGAAATTTCCGAGGACGAGATCAAGGAGCTGGAAGGCAAAGTACAGAAGCTGACAGATAAGTATATCAAAGAAGTTGACAAGGCAGTGGAAGAGAAATCAAAGGAAATTTTAACAGTATAAACAAAGGGGGCTTTGGAAAGCCCCCTTTTGCAGATGCAAAAGGAAAGCGAGGAGGAGCAGCATGGTAATTCCACAGCATGTAGCGATTATACTGGATGGAAACGGCCGATGGGCGAAGAGCAAAGGAATGCCAAGAAATTATGGTCATGTCAGGGGAGCGAAAAATCTGGAGACGATCTGCCGGGACGCCTGGAACATAGGAATTAAATATCTGACGGTCTATCTGTTTTCTACGGAAAACTGGAAGCGTTCCAAAGAAGAAGTGGATGCTTTGATGGATTTGTTTCGAAGTTATACAAAGACCTGCAAAGCGACCGCCAGAAAAAATAATATGAAGGTGCGCGTCCTGGGGGAACCGTCGGCGCTTTCAGAAGATTTGCAGAAAAGTCTGAGGGAACTTGAGGAGAGTTCGAAGGATAACACGGGTCTGAATTTTCAGATTGCGATTAATTATGGCAGCCGGGATGAGATCGTGCGCGCCATACGGCTACTGGCACGGGACTGTGTGGAAGGGAAAGTGGAGCCGGAAAAGATTGATGAAGCTCTGTTTTCGGATTATCTGGATACCAGAGAGGTGCCGGACCCGGATTTGCTCATACGAACCAGCGGGGAGCAGCGGCTTTCTAATTATCTGCTCTGGCAGCTTGCCTATACGGAATTTTATTTTACAGAAGTTCCCTGGCCGGCATTTACGAAAGAAGAACTCTGGAAAGCCATTGAAAAATATAATGGAAGAGAGCGCAGGTACGGAGGCATAAAGGAGGAGAGTCATGTTTAAGACGAGGTTATTAAGCGGCATTGTCCTGGTGGCGATCGCCCTGGTTACCATGATCAGCGGAGGTTATGTGCTCTATGGGGCGCTTCTGGTGCTCTCCCTGCTTGGAGTCCATGAGCTGTACCGTGCGGTGAAAGTAGAGGAAAAGAAAATGACGCTTCTGAGCGCCGTGGGGTATCTGGGCGTGATTTCTTATTATTTTCTGTTAAATACCGGCCTGGATGCATATATTATGATGGATGTTCTTTTTCTGCTGGTAGCGCTCATGTTCGTCTACGTGTTTGCATACCCGAAATACAGGTCGGAGCAGGTCATGGCGGCATTTTTT
>CAJKKX010000346.1 GCA_905200565.1 uncultured Lachnospiraceae bacterium | reverse complement strand
CTTCAAAAACCTGAACACGCTCACGGTTTCCCTCTTTGATTTTCGCATATACTTTTACCGTATCGCCTACGTGAAACTCAGGTACCTCTGCCTTCATCTGGGCAGCTTCGATGTTTTTAATAATATCGTTCATTGTGTGCCTCCTTATATTCTCAGATGTTCTTAATACAGCTTCTGTAACAGAGGACCATCCTTTTCTCACAACGTTATTTATTCTATCATGTATTTCCAGCAAATGCAAGTATTTTTTATCGTTTCGACAAGATATGGAAGTATTCGCACCATAATGTCCCTCTGCGCAGATCCGACGCCGATACCCAGTCGCCGTCAATATTCGTAGGACGCTTTCCGGTAACTGCGGAATCCAGAATCAGGAATCTGCCGTCTGAACCACGGTAGCCGACAATTGCAATATAATGCCCCGGAACCAGAGCAATCGCCACACTTCCATTTTTCAGATACCTTCTGACCGTACTCAGAGAAAAGGTTTTCCCGCTATGCCGGAAATGGTATTTCTTTCCATATTTTCCGGCAAAATCTTTATAAAGCGTATCCGCCGTTCCCTGATTATAAAAATAGTGTCCCCGATTGACTGAAAATCTGGCTATCAGCGCAGGATTTATAAACTCTCCGTTTAACGCATAAACTGCGTTTGTCAATGACACGACGCCGCAGCCGGAAGTAGAGATCGTCCGTCTGGTAGGGCCATCGTAATAGGTAGAGCCTCCCCATTTCGGATCGTATTGTGAAAATACCACACTGTTTTCTTTCGTCGGTGTTTCCGGCACTTTTACAAACTTCCATTGCTGTGTTTTTGCTTTCTGAAACGTCTTAGCAGAGACTTTGCCTGATGCGTAACGCAGGCTGCGCATACTGTTTTTCGAGCGTATGTAAAAACATCCTCCTGTCCGTGACAGCTTCCACATCTGGCTGTTATCCTCTTTCAAAGTCAGGCCGTTTTCATCCGCCAGGTTTCCTGACGCATTCAGCGGCGTAATCAGATAATAACCGCCGCTCACATAGCGCAGGGTAAATTTCTGGCTCTGGCGGTTTTTGTTCGCCGTCACAGAAAATTTTCCTGTACCCTTATCAAACGTCAGAGCGCGGGAAGTACTGTTTCTCGGTGAAATCGTATAGGTTCCGTTTTTTAACACCTGCGTCGTAGTTTCCATTGACAGCCTTACCATTCCCTGCCAACTGCTTTTGGGCATCCATCCCATATAGTATTGATTTCCGACTTTGAATATCACTTCCATCCAGCTTCCACGCTGGCTGACTGTCACACCGCCTGAGAACTGCGGAACCGTCACATATCCCGCTTTTACCGTAGGCCGCTTATAAATCGGAAAAGCCGCCCCTGCAAAGGATACCTGATGTTTATATTCCGGATTGTATACCAGCTTTTTCAGGGAAATCCATCCCTCTTTTACTTTCTGTTCCTCCCGATACTGAATCTGCGCGGCATTTCCTTCTATGGCGATAATATCGCACTCCTGATAAGAGACCGTTCCTATTTTCTCTGTCAGGAACTGATCGCTAAAAACAGTATAATCTCTGGACTGCCATCCATACGCTTTCAGCGGGGCAGACCCGGATACCGCCGGATACTCCGCCAGAACATTCATAGAAAAACAGAGCCCCAGCAGCAACGCAAATACCGCCAAAATTCTCCAAAATCTCTTTTTCATCGCTTCACTTCCTTATCAATTTCCTCTCCTGTTCACTCAAAACTGCCTCTTTTAAAAGGTCCGGCCTTCGTTCCGCCGTCCGAAGAACAGACTGCTCTCTGCGCCATTTTTCAATCTTGGCATGGTGCCCTGATAAAAGCACAGGCGGCACACTCTTTTCATGCCATACCTCCGGCCGGCTGTATTGTGGATACTCCAGCAGATTATCCTGAAAAGATTCAAACTGTGCGGACTCCTGATTGCTCAGAACCCCCGGAACCATCCGTGAAATTGCGTCAATCATAACCATTGCCGGCAGCTCGCCGCCCGTCAGCACATAGTCTCCGATCGAAACATAATCTGTGACGATTTCCTCCAGCACACGCTCATCAATTCCTTCGTAATGTCCGCAAAGGAATACCAGGTCTTTCTCCTGTGCCAGCTCTTCCGCCATTTTCTGATTAAAAACTTTTCCCTGAGGCGTCAGATAAATCACTCGGGGAGAACCGCCCGTTTTTTCCTCTACCGCCGCATAAGCCGCATATACCGGCTCAGCCTGCATCACCATACCTGCGCCGCC
>CAJKKX010000345.1 GCA_905200565.1 uncultured Lachnospiraceae bacterium | reverse complement strand
GAAGCTATGCCGGCAGCCGTGCTCAAGGGCATCGACGTGTCCAAATTCCAAGGGGAAGTGGACTGGGAAAAAGCCAAAGCGGCAGGCATTGATTTTGGCGTTGCGCAGGCACCGGAAGGACCGGTGATGCAGGTGACACAGGGAAATGGCGTTGGCATGTATCTGACTTCTTCCAGTGAGCAGAAGGAAGCGGTTTATAATTTCTTCCAGTGGTGGAATTCGGCGGAAACACAGATTAAATGGTGCCTTGGCACAGGATTTGCTCCCACAAGAACCGATATCGATGAGGAAGCTCTGTCTGAGAATCCATATATCATAGAGTTTTCCAAGCCGCTGGATGCGAGCAAAATGTATTTACAGAATCTGACGAACTTTGCGGAGATCGACAATCAGGCAATTACTCCGGCATTCGAAAAAATCCTGTTGGAAAATGCGGATGTTCAGGAAACGTTAGACGAGGCTAATGCAGCGATTGAGATGTTGTTAAACTAAATAGCTGAGAAGACGCTGCTGTGCGATGTATCGCAGATCCCGGACCTCCGGGAATAGCCGCATCGGGCAGCAGCGCTTTGTTGCCATGCATACGACAAAAACGTCTGGTGGACGTTTTTTAGTCTGGCTGGGCAGAAGCTACGGAAAGGATGTGCGTTGCGTGAAAAAGAAATCTCTGGGGTATGCACGGAAGCGGGCGGGAATACTGTTTGTGCTGCCCTCCATGACGGTACTGGCGGTGTTTGTTTTTATACCGCTGATTGTTGCAGTTATATTCAGCTTTTTCAATTTTAATATGATGCTCACGAACTTTCAGTTTCAGGGGTTTGGAAATTATCAGAAGTTATTTCACGATGGCAAGTTCTTTAATGCTCTGTGGAATACAATTTATTATACTGTATGCACGGTCCCGCTGCAGATTATGCTGTCGCTGATCGCTGCTGTTCTGGTAAAACGGCAGAGCTGGTTCCACAGCTTTTGCAAAACAGTATTTTTTATTCCGGCAATTTGTTCTATGACGGTAATCTCCATTATCTGGAGCTTTCTGATCAATAAAGATATCGGGGTTTTCTGTTACTGGATTGAATGCCTCGGTTTCAAACCGATCGACCTTCTGAAAAGTACCACCTGGGCAATGCCGACGGTAATTCTGATCGGCGTGTGGAAGAAGCTTGGGTTTTACATGGTGATCCTGCTGGCAGGGCTGAACGGAATCGATGAGACATATTACGAGGCGGCAGAGATCGACGGCGCGGGCGGCCTCCAGAAATTCTGGAAGATCACGGTGCCGATGCTGATGCCGACGTTAAGCTTTACGATTGTGGACTGCATCATCGGCTCCTTCCAGGTATTTGACCAGGTATATGTAATGACGCAGGGCGGTCCGCTGTTTAAGACCCAGACACTGGTGCAGCTGATCTACAGCACAGCTTTTGAATCTTTTGATATGGGCTATGCGTCCACCATTGCAGTAGCGCTTTTTGTGCTCACTTTTATGGTATCGGTGCTTACCTTCCGGCGGATGACCAGAAATGAGCAAAGTGCGATGATGTAGGAGGGCAGAGAAGATGAGACAAAGAGGATGGAAAAAAATGGGCGGCCAGGCGCTTTCGTTGGTGGTACTTTTGTTTTTGGTATTCATTATATTATATCCATTCATCTGGATGCTGGTTACTTCCTTTAAAGCAGAGGCAGATATTGTGGCTTATCCGCCAAAACTCTTTTCCGGAACATTCAGTCTGGATGCATACCGGGAAATCTGGGAGCGGATTCCGTTTTTGACATATTATAAGAATACGATTATTTTTGCGCTGTCTGTGTCCGTGATTTCACTCGCCTTAGACACAATGGCGGGCTATGCATTTGCGAGAATGGATTTTCCAGGGAAAAATGTGCTGTTTCTGCTGGTGATGGGAACCATGATGATTCCCTTCCAGGTGATAATGCTGCCGCTGTTTGTAGAAGTATTTAAGCTGGGGCTGATCAATACTTACGCAGGGCTGATCCTGCCGCGGGCGACAAGTGCTTTTGGAATTTTTATGATGCGTTCCTTCTTTATTTCACTGCCAAAGGGCCTGGAGGAAGCGGGAAGGATCGATGGTGCAGGGGAATTCCGGATCTTCTGGAAAATTATGCTTCCGCAGTGTAAGGCAGCAGTTGTATCTCTGTTTATCTTCCATTTCATGGCGCAGTGGAATGACCTTCTGTATCCGCTGATCCTCACGACCTCGGACAGCAAAAAGACGCTGCCTGCAGGGCTTGCGACATTTATGGGGACGCATGT
>CAJKKX010000344.1 GCA_905200565.1 uncultured Lachnospiraceae bacterium | reverse complement strand
GCAGATGACATGCTTGCCGGCATTCGACGCGGCAATGCAGATCTCCATGTGACAGTCGTTCGGCACGGCAACCAGAACAGTGTTGATGTCCTCACACGCAAGCAAATCCTCCAGGGACGAAAATCCCCTGAGCCCGCTTTCCTCCGCCACCTGTACCCGCACGGGGTCAATGTCGTAAGCGCCTACCACCTGAACCCCTTCAATTTTGGAAGCGTTTCGGTGATGAAATCCGCCCATTCCTCCGTAGCCAACAATTCCCAATTGAATCCCCATGTTCATTTTCCTCCATTCTTTGCTGCATTTTTGCGCTGCGTTTGATTTCCTGAAAACAACTTTCATCCGATCGGATGGGACAAATTCACAATCATGCCCGGCCTTTTGAAAACATTATATCTTTCGAAACACATACTTACAATTAACATGATTATTTATCCTCATATACTGTTGAACAACTGCAGCATTTTAAAAAGATGTTCCGAGAATATTTTCCTTGGAACTTGAAAATATGGTATCCGCTCAAGTCTCCTCAATCCATATCTCTTTGCCAGTCGCACAGTTCAGTGGAATATCCGGTTGGTTCTGGAAAATCAGACAGCTTGATTCCGTCACTCCGTAATTTGCTTCAAAATACTGTTCCGCATAACATTTCATAAATCATTAATTCATAAAACTTGTAGGCCTTGCAGATTTGGAAATCACTCACTTTAGAATAAAACAGATTTTCCCTCGTGTCTTGCTGAAATCAATTTTGGCCAATATCTGACAGCTTTTTAAGGCAACACCGCACAAAGAAAAAATATGATATAATAATACTATGGATAAGCAGATGAGTCTGTCGGGCCTGAGCGATGAATTGAGCCAGGTGCGGACAAAGAAGAAAGAATTTCTGAGTCAGATAGAGCGCATCGTGCCGTGGGGAGAGTGGATCGAACTGATCCGGCCGCACTATTACAAAGGAGAGCGCGGCAATAAGCCCTACGATCTAGAACGGATGCTGCGGATTTATCTGGTTCAAAACCTGTATGATCTGTCGGACAAGGCAACGGTAGCGGAAGTGATCGACAGCCGTGCATTCTCGGAATTCTGCGGAGTGGAATCGAGCAATCAGGTGCCGGACGGAGATACACTGGGTCGGTTCCGGAATTTGCTGCTCCGCAGCGGGCTGCAGGAGAAGTTGTTTGCGCAGGTGGTATATCTGCTGCAGGAAAGAGGCCTGCTGCTGAAGAAGGGAACCATAGTGGACTCTACCCTGATCGCAGCGCCGTCCTCGACAAAGAACAGGGAAAAGAAACGAGACCCGGAAGCGCACTCGGTGAAAAAGGGGAACAGCTGGCACTTCGGCTATAAAGCTCACATCGGCGTGGATAAAGACAGCGGGTTGGTTCACACAGTAAAGGTCACCAGCGCCAACATCCATGATGTGACGATGGTGCCGGAGCTCTTAACCGGCGATGAGGACAGCGTATATGGCGACAGCGGCTGCCTGGGCGCTGAAAAGCGGGAAGACGCCGTTCTTTTCAATGTCAATGGCCAGGGCAAAAGGATCCGTTACAAAATCAACAGACGGCCCTCGCAGAGTAAACACGCAGACAATCGTTCCCGCGGGCAGATCAAACGCCGCGAAAAGGAGAAATCCTCCGTACGGGCCAAGGTAGAGCATGTCTTTGGGGTAGTAAAGGGCCAGCTTCGATACCGGAAAACTAGGTACCGAGGTCTGCGAAAACAGATTGCCAAATTGAATATCCTGTTCGCGCTGGCGAATCTGATTCTGGCTGACAGGCGATCCTGCCTGACGGCTTAAATCAGTGTGGCTGCAGCGCTGATGGAATGGCGTATATATGCCCTGCCGGGTGGAATCTTCCCACAGGGCCTTTCCTTTTGCGTGTTCTGCGGTGTTGCCCTAAAATTTCAGAGAGGGATTTGATCTCAAAATCCACCTCGACACACCGGGTTGCAAATGTGTGTCTGAGGGTGTGGAAATGTACCCCCTCCAGATTGCAGTTCTTTGTGTACTCCTTCAGCCTGTTCTGCAGGCAACGGGGTTCCATGAACTGATCTTCAGTTCCCGTTAAAAGAAAGGCGGCGGGGTTCTTTGCTTTCCAACGTCTGCAAAGCCCCGCCGCATATTCTGTCAATGGAATGTCTCTGATGGAAGTCTCACTTTTGGGTTCAGTGATAATTACCTTCGTTCTTGTTTGACCTTCCTCACTGGTATCTTTGATCCGCTGCATAGTGTAATGCACATGAATAACATTTTCGGAAAGATCGACATCCGACCA
>CAJKKX010000343.1 GCA_905200565.1 uncultured Lachnospiraceae bacterium | reverse complement strand
AGGCAGCAGCCGATATAGAAAAATCCCAGAACAGGTACGATACGGACGCAGAAGTTTCCGATAGACTTAATCCCCCCGATAATGACAAACCCCGTAAATACTGCGGCCAAAATTCCGGTGATGTGCGGAGAAATATTCCAGCAGGCGCCGATGGCGTCGGAAATGGCGCTGGACTGGGTCGTGCATCCTACGCCCAGCGCTGCAAACAAGAGACAGAGCGCATAAAGAAGAGCCAGCCCCTTTCGGTGAAGGCCATCCTCCAGGACGTACATGGGGCCTCCAATGGCTGTTCCGTCTGCACGTTTTCTGCGAAAAAGACAGCTCAGATAACATTCCGCATAGGCGGTAGACATGCCCAGAATTCCGGTAATCCAGCACCAGAACAGAGCGCCTGGACCACCGAGTGCAATGGCAGTAGAAACGCCTACGATATTTCCCGTTCCCAGAGTGGCTGCGAGAGTTGTCGCAAGGGCGGCAAAGCCGCTGAGGTTTTTTTCATCCTTTGGAGCTGAGTCGTCGCTTGTGATGGACAGGCGGATTGCCTGAAACGTCAGCTTTTGGGGAAATTTCAGGCGAAGGGTAAACAGCAGGTGGACTGCGCCCAGAAGTATCAGTACCGGGCCGCTCCATAGAAAATGATTCAAAGATTCCAGAGAAGAAAGCATGGGAAAACCTCATTGGGATGTTCTTTTGGTAACTATATGAAGAAAAATTTCCGGACATACCTGATTTTAAGTGGAAAGGCACGAAAAGGCATTTTTTTTCATAAGATAAAGGAAAGACGCAAAGAGGTGCTTTTTTGAAAACATTTCCAAAGCCGCTCACAGTGGAGGAAGAGAAGCTGTACCTGAAGAGATATAAAGAAGGGGATCAGGAAGCGCGCAGGGTTCTGATAGAGCGAAATCTGAGGCTGGTGGCACATGTGGCAAAGAAGTACCAGAGTTCAGATGAGGACTCGGATGATCTGATTTCTATAGGGACGATCGGATTGATCAAGGCGGTGACTACCTTTGACCATTCTAAAAATAACCGGTTGGCGACATATGCCGCCCGGTGCATAGACAATGAACTGCTGATGATGCTTCGAACACGGAAAAAGACCTCGAAGGAGGTCTCTCTTTATGAGCCGATCGGCATGGATAAAGAAGGAAATGAAATCAATCTTCTGGATATTATTGAGGGTGAAAACGTGGATATTCCTGAGATTATGGATTTGGAAGCAGATACGATACGGCTGTATCAGATTTTGCAGGAGGTCTTGACGGACAGGGAGCAGGAAGTGCTCAGTCTCAGGTATGGGCTGTTCGGGGAAGAGGAGACGACGCAGAGGGAAATTGCACAGAGGCTGGGAATTTCACGTTCTTACGTTTCCAGAATTGAAAAGAACGCTTTGAAAAAGCTGAAACAGTTTTTCTGAGCGGAAGGACAGTTGCGTTTTTCGGATAACTCTGTTATGCTCTTTTTATGATTTATTTATTAGAAAACCCAGAGGGATGCAAACAGCAGACCCTCGCCCGTGGGCTTCTCGCCCTCGGTCTGTATCAGGAATACGGGATAACCGGGGAAATTGCCGTGAAAACGGCTCCTCTCGGTAAACCGTATCTGCCTGAATATTCTCAGATACATTTCAATTACAGCCACTGCCGCTGTGGAATTCTCTGCGGTATTCACAGTGGAGAAATCGGCGTTGATATCGAGAACATCATTCCATTTAAAGAAAATCTTGTAAACCGTATCTGTCATCCCAACGAAAGGAGCCTGTTTTCGGGGGCTGCGGACAGAGCGCGTACATTGACGGCCGTCTGGACAGCAAAAGAGTGTTATCTGAAATATCTGGGGACAGGGATTCGAAGTGATCTGCGAAAGATTGATCTTTCCGCTTGTATTCAGAAGCATGTCCCCATAGGAGAGGTCTATGTTCACAGTATCCTGGAGGAAAGCTATGGGATCGGCATCTGCTGTAATGAGCCGCAGGTGCGTATAAAAAAAGTGGATATGGGGGAGCTTGGGCGGTTTTTGTAGGGAGATGGCGGAAATTCTGGTTTGGCGGAGAGTTTGCGCTCCTTCCGTACGTTTGAGGAATCGATAGTTCTCTTACTTACCCCGGACGCGGGCAGCCTGCCGCATATCCCACACGGACTGGGGCAACGCTCCGATGAACTTCCGGCTAACTGCGACTAATACGCTCAGGAGAGCCTTCGCGTATAAGTCTCCGTAAGCCGGTGATTTCATCTCTGCTAAAAGCGCCCCTGAAATGTCCGCTTAGGGATATGCGGCAGACTTCCCGACTGGGTGGTGGATAGCGAAGGAGGAAGTGGGCAGCGCAGATGGTGCCCGAT
>CAJKKX010000342.1 GCA_905200565.1 uncultured Lachnospiraceae bacterium | reverse complement strand
TGAACTGCCGCAATCTGCGGTTTTTCCCCGAAAAGCTGTTCCCAGATATCCTCCATCTTTTCACGGAGAACGGAATCTTTTCTGTACTCCCAGGCGGGATAATCCCCCTCCCGTGTGCAGACGCCTCCCAAAAACTCCGTCAGGTACTGTACGCTGTCCGCCAAAGCCTCCTTCGCGCTGCCCACAGAGCTGCGGATGCTTGCCGTCACCCTGCATACATCCTCTCCCAGATACAGAACGCCCGGATTCATCGACGTCTCGACCAGACCGTCGATCGTCCCGCTCATCTTCTGTACCCCATAAGGAATCTGAGACAGGAAAAACAGCACTTTTTGCTGTGCGAGCGGCGTCAATACGTTCTCTTTCCGTCTTTCCCCGGCGGATACCCGCACGGAAATGGTTTCATCCGTTCCTCCATACTCAGCTCTGACGCTTCTCTGGACCTCTGCCGCCGTTTCCTCGATCACTTCTTTTTCATCGCTTCCGGCCAGAAACACCGCTCTGGCCTCCCTCGGAATGGCATTGTCTTTCTGTCCCCCCGCCAATTGAGCCAGGTAAAACTCTGTTTTCTGCGACAGTTCAAACAGAAAACGCCCGATCAGCTTGACCGAACTGGCGCGAATCTTATCAATTTCCGCCCCGGAATGTCCTCCCGCAAGTCCGTCAAGGATGATTTCATACTCCCTGCCCTCTTCCTCACGGTATTCCACCGGAAGCTCACAGACGGCCGTAAGACCTCCCGCGCATCCGACCCAGAGTTTTCCTTCCTCCTCAGAGTCCAGGTTCAGCATACAGGTTCCTTTCAGATCCGAAGTGTCAAGCGCCATCGCTCCGAGCATTCCCACTTCCTCATCTGTGGTAATGACAACCTCCAGTTCCGGATGCTTTAACGTATCGTCCTCCAGAATCGCCAGCGCATACGCTACCGCAATCCCATCGTCCGCCCCCAGGGTCGTCCCTTCGGCGCGGAGCAAATCGCCGTCCACCACCAGCTTTAACCCGTCTTTTGCAAAGTCATGAGCCAATCCCGGCTTCTTCTCGCATACCATATCACAATGTCCCTGTAAGATCACGACAGGCGCCTTTTCATAGCCTGCCGATGCAGGTTTCCTGATCACCACATTATGGCTTTCATCCTGCCGGTATTCCAGTGCGTGTTCTCTGGCAAATCCCGCCAGGTAATCGCTGATCTGCTCCGTATGGTACGAGCCATGCGGTATCTTGCAGATTTCCTCAAAATAGTAGAATACTCTTTCCGGCTTTAAACCGCTTAACACTGACATCTATTCTACCTCCATGTCCATCGGGCATCCGATTCTTTTTATACTGTTTAGTCCTCTGTCGCAATACACTCGATTTCAACCAGCCCTCCCAGCGGCAGCTTCGCCACCTGTACGCAGGAACGCGCCGGAAATGCTTCGGTAAAGTAGGATTTGTAAACCTCGTTTACCACTGAGAAGTCATTCATGTCTGCCAGAAAAATGGACGTCTTTACAATCTTACTGTAATCACTTCCCGCTTCTTTCAGAACTTCTCCCAGATTTTTCAAAGACTGGCGCGCCTGAGCCTCCACGCCTTCCGCCAGTGTCCCGTCCGCCGGATTCAGCCCAAGCTGCCCGGAGCAGTAGATCATACCGCCTGTTTTTACCGCCTGCACATAAGGCCCTACCGCCTTCGGCGCCCGATCTGTATGAATTGTCTCTCTTGCCATAGTATTTACCCCTTTTCCTATTCTTGATGCGTTACTGTTCACGTTGTTCACAGTAACCTTTATGCTTCATGATACCACAATACCACATTTTTCCTATTCGTTCCACCCTTTACATACATCCACCCACTGACTGCTCCCCGAATATTTTTCCAGATCCTCCATCGTCATGGGAATGGCGCTGTTACTGCTGCCCGCCGCCGGATAGACGGTCTCAAAGCGTCTTAAAGATTCATCCAGATAAATCTTTACGCCCTCTTTGACTGCAAACGGGCACACGCCGCCAACCGCATGTCCAATCAGCTCCGTCACCTCTTCTCTTGTCAGCATTTTCGCTTTCGTGTGGAACTGTGCTTTATACTTCGGATTGTCAATCTTCGCATCTCCCGCCGCCACGATGAGAATCGGAGCCTCCTCTACCTTAAAGGAAAGTGTCTTTGCAATTCTTGCCGGCTCGCATCCGACTGCTTCCGCAGCCAGCTCCACCGTTGCGCTCGATGTATCAAATTCCATGATGCGGTTTTCGATCCCATATTGCCTGAAATATTCTCTCACTCGTTGAATCGACATTTCTTTCTTCCTTTCCGGGTTTTACCCTCTGTATTTTATGCCTGCTCTGTAACCGTATGGGCTAAATCACGGTTTGGCGGGGAGATGTCCACTTACCCCGGAAGTTTATGGAGACGGA
>CAJKKX010000341.1 GCA_905200565.1 uncultured Lachnospiraceae bacterium | reverse complement strand
AATCCCGATCCCTCCTGCGGCTGGCGGATGTTGCCCACGGCGATCCGCCAAGCATGCCAGTACATCTCGATCTCTTTGTCGTGCCCCTCCCACACGGGTGCGGGCAGGATCTTGCGGGCCTCGGCGAACGAACGGGGCTTGATGGTTTCGGGCTTGGCGGTCCGGAATTCGTTTTCGGCCACGAAGACCTCCTTTACATAGGTATTCTTGTAAGGCAGCTCGTAAGGACCCGATTTAAGGCCCTGCGCTCCGGCCGCTCCCGCTGCGAAGACCAGCGGCAGAAGCGCCGCGATTTGTTTGCGTAGCGTCATAATATGCGGTTTATTTTATCAGCGATTTGATCCTGCGGGCGATCTCCGTATTCATATACGTACCGCAGAACTTGTCGGCTCCGGGACCGTATGCGAATACGGGAAGCATCGCGGGGGTATGGTCGTCGGAGACATAGACGCCCATCACGCGGCCCGTCCGCTCGTCGCCGTCCACCAGCACCTGTCCCTTCGTCGCGGTGTCCATACCGCCGAGAATGTTCAGAACCGTGGTTTTCCCGGCGCCGCTCGGTCCGACGATAACGACAAATTCCCCTTTGGAAATGGAAAACTCTATGCCGTCCACCGCACGGATCTCCACCTCGCCCATTTTGTAGACCTTCGATACGTTTTTTAACTGTACAAAATTCTCCATGCCCCGGTTCCTTTCCGCCATTTCAGTTCTTCCATCATTTTCCCGACGCCTGCCGACTGACAGAATCACCGGAATATCTGAAAATATCTTATCATACTTTTGTACTAATTTCTCTAAAAAATTGATGAATTTTAAATTGTTCGACGTCTTTTCTTTAGAAAATAATGACAGTCCCGCAAATTGGGTATATAATAAAAAGCCAGGAGGAATCATTATGGCAAAAGAAGTAAAGACGAATGCAATGCGCATTCTTGAAAAAAATAAAATCCCCTACGAGCTGCTCACCTATGAGTGCGACGAATTTATCGACGGTCTGCACTCGGCTGCTCTGACCGGCGCTCCGGTGGAAGCTTCCTTTAAGACGCTTGTCGCCCAGGGAAAAAGCAGGGCGTACTACGTCTTTGTCCTGCCAATCGCAGAGGAAGTCGATTTAAAGAAAGCGGCAAAAGCGGCCGGCGAAAAATCTATGGAGATGATCCACGTAAAGGACATCACACCGATCACCGGATATGTGCGCGGCGGCTGCACCGCTATCGGCATGAAAAAACAGTTTCCTGTATTCCTGCAGGAATGCGCCCAAAATTTCGACCAGATTTATGTGAGCGGCGGAAAAATCGGCGCAACCATAAAGCTTGCGCCGCAGGATTTTGTGAAAGTAACGCGGGCGGAATATGCAGATTTCATCTCATTATAATTTTTCATTGTTTTCGCAAAATAAATGTTTCAAATTATATGAAATCATTCTATAATGGCTTTGTTACCGTCCCTATACTGGCAACAGGAAGGAGGGAATTCATATGGGGTTCTTAATTACCTTCATAATTGCTGTTGCGGCAGGTGTGACATGTCACCTCATCTGCAAATGGCTGGATGGCAAAATTAACGGTAACCGGCCTAAGTAACAGAAAAACCGGAGAGCCGCCACTCTCCGGTTTTTCGTTTGGAATTCTATAGAGTTCTTAACCACATTTCTTCATGTCATAATTATTATAACACATTTTTCTGCTTTTTCAAGTGTTTTATAAAATTATTTTGTTGCAATATTTACATAGTACGCTTGTCTTTTTGTGTTTTTAGAATCTATTTCCTTCTATAATATATCTTTCTTTTTATATTTCCAGAATCCGGCAATAATTCCCACGACCATATATACTATCCCCAGTGCAACCAGTCCGCCGTCCAGCGCGCCTTTGGAAATGATAGATGCCCCATCTGCATAGGCATACGGTGTGATGTATCTGACAAAACCTGCTTTTTCTGTAATATTTCCGGCTATGCCGAGAAAATACAGCACAAATGCGATTGCCATCCCAATGGTTCCGCTCCCTTTCCTTAAAAATGCAGATATTCCGAAGCAGATTCCGGCAATTTCAAGCTGCATGGTAAGCTGTGCCAGATGATAGAGCGCAAAGGGTTTCCACTGGGGAAATTCCCCGATGATAGCAAACGCCGCCAGGGAAAATAGCACAACAAGCACATTAAAGCAAAGCAGCAGCGCAGCCGCCGCCCCAAGCTTCCAGATGCATATGCTGCCTCTGCCAACCGGATACGTAAGCAGTGTCTCTGCCGTGTGCTGCGCCTCTTCTTTGGAAAGCATTCCACATCCCAGAATTGCCGCATAAAACATCCCGCCGATGCCAAGCATAAACCCTGCATATATCCCATAAAATCCTATAAGTTCCCCGTAGTTCAGCCGGTCCATTCCAAATGCGGC
>CAJKKX010000340.1 GCA_905200565.1 uncultured Lachnospiraceae bacterium | reverse complement strand
GGGCAGCCAATGCTTCGGGATCTGCTTGACACATCTGGCAGAAAATGTTATAGTTTT
This sequence comes from uncultured Lachnospiraceae bacterium, assembly GCA_905200565.1. The sequence goes on along the minus strand of CAJKKX010000340.1, from coordinate 2,354 downwards.
AACAAATAAATAAAAATCTTTATAAGGGTTCAGATGAGGATCTGATGAAAAGGGAAGCGGGGTGAAAATCCCCCACAGCAGCCACTACTGTAATTGCGGACAAGAAACGAAGGAACCACTGCCTTTGGCGGGAAGGTGTTTTGCGGATGAAGCAGAAGTCAGGAGACCTGCCTTTATAATATGCAGAAGTATTTCCGGGCAAGGGGAAAGAAAGCTGTTGCAACTGAAACGGCAGGAGACTTTTTCGATCTTGGAAAGGTCTCTTTTTTTATTCCCGCGAGGGTCAAATACGCCGCCCCCTGGGCGGAAAGAACAAGCAGGTCGTGCCCCGCAGCTTGCTGCAGGGTATTTGACTAAAATAAAAAAGCAAAGGAGAAAAAGTATGAAGCACATGAAAAAACTGGCAGCACTGCTTTGCTGCACATTTCTTTCGGCAGCAGTGTTTGCGGGAGTAAGCGCAGAAGAAGCAGAGAACAAGGAGACAATTACCCTTACGGACAATGCGGGCAGAGAGGTGGAACTGCCGTATCCGGTATCTACGTGCGTGGTGGCGAACCGCTACAACAGCGAACTGATCCGTGCGTGCGGAGCGATCGATCACATTATTTCAGTGGATAGCAATACGGCGCAGGACAGAGAATACTGGGGGATGTTTGACCCGGACAATGTTATCGGAAAGAGCCAGACCGAGCTGAACTATGAAAAGATTGCGGAGCTGGACCCGGATGTACTTATTCTGCCGGACAACGGTTCCTATGAAGAGGCAGAGGGACAGCTGGAGCCGTTTGGGATCAAGGTTTTTGTGATTTCGGGATACGATACGTCGGATTTTAAAAATCAGGTAGAGAACATTGGAAAAATGTTTGATGTCGAGGAATCGGCGCAGGAGTTCTACAATTACTTTAATGACAAGCTGGAGTACATCAACACGCAGCTGGAGGGGCAGGAGAAAAAGACGGTTTATTTTGAATCGACTACCGATTATAATACGACCCTGCCGGGAGATTTCTTCTACGATATGATTGCCTATGCCGGCGGAGAAAATATTTTTGCGACAGATTTTGAAAATATCTCCAAGAGTGACGTAGATCCGGAGGAAGTGATCGTGCGCGACCCGGATGTGATCATTAAGCTGATCACGCCGGAAAAGGCAAATGCAGGCACCGGTTTATACGAGCCGCCGACAAAAGAGGACTTTATTAACTGCTACGAGAATCTGATTTCCCGTGCGGGATGGGATGAGATCACCGCGGTGAAGAATGATGATATTTATTTTATGACACAGTTCAGCCACGGCGGCGCCTGCAAGCTGGTAGGAACGATGTATGTGGCAAAGATGCTCTATCCGGATCTGCTGCCGGATCTGGATCCGGACGAGGTATTCCGCGCATGGATGGAGGACTTCCAGGGGTTTGAAAACGTGGAGGGACACTTCTACAGCGCATCTGAGCTGAAGCAATGAGCGGAAAAGAAATTGCAAAGCGGTACGAGGTTTCTGCGCGCAGAAACTGGCTGCTGATCATTTTGTGTCTGATATTGACAGTCATTCTGGCTCTGGTATTTACGGCGATGGGCGCGGCGGATACCAGCGTGGCGGATGTGTGCAGAGCGGCCGGCTGGCTGCGGGGTGAGGAACCGGGCAAGCAGGAAAAGGTGATCCTTTTCCTGCGGCTCCCAAGGGTTGTGATGGCGGTGCTCGCAGGCTTCGGACTTTCCGTATCCGGAGCGGCGATGCAGGGAGTGACGAGAAATTCTCTGGTCAGCCCCTTTACTATTGGTATTTCCAACGCGGCGGCATTTGGCGCATCGCTTTCTATCGTGTTTGGCATGGGGCTGTTTGCCGGTACAGAAGCCGGTATCGTGCTGAACGCATTTATATGGGCAATGGGATGTACGGTGCTGGTATACATGATCTCTCTCAAGGTCGGAATGGGACCGGAAGCGATCGTTCTGACGGGAATTGCGCTGAATTACCTGTTTAGCGCAGCTACCTCAACCATTGAATTTTTTGCCAGCGAACATAAGCTGGCGCAGGTAGTGCAGTGGGCGTTCGGGTCTTTGAACGGCGCGCAGTGGCAGGAAGCGGGAACGGTAGCTGTGGTAGTACTTGTTTGTCTGATCCTGCTTTATTTTCATGCTCCTGCGCTGAATGTAATGTCCTCCGGGGACGACGAGGTGGCGAAATCTCTGGGTATCCGTGTGGAAGCTGTGCGCGTGCAGGTGGGGATCCTTTCTGTGCTGATGACGGCTGCGGTGATCAGCTTTACCGGTGTGATCGGATTTGTCGGTCTGGCAGGACCGCATATCGCACGCATGATCATCGGAAATGATCATCGCTATCTGCTGCCGTTTTC
>CAJKKX010000339.1 GCA_905200565.1 uncultured Lachnospiraceae bacterium | reverse complement strand
TCACCCCTGCTGTAGCGGATTGCAGGTACAGGGCACCGCTATCTCCCCGGCTGCGTGGACTTTCTTACTATACCCGATTTTTTCAAAAATGTCAAGATGCCAGCGTCAAAAGCCAGTGGGATTGCGGCAGCCCTATTTCAATGACGTTTTCGTTTTTGTTTTCCAGCTATTTATATTTACAAAAAAACTTCTTTCGTGTATGATATTTCATATATTATTGCCTGCGAAAGGGGAAGGATAGGAGCAATGATCTTACGAAAATTTCAGAAACTTTACGGCTGTGCCCTGGGTGCGATACTCTTCGCCGCCGGCTCCTGGCAGCCTGCCTTTGCGATAGGAAGCGTTGTCGAAGCTCTGCCCAAAAGCACGCTGACAGAATGGCCAAGCCTGCGCTCCCGGACTGCTGCGGAGACTTCCGATGAGGTAATCGTCGACGAAAAAGCGGACAACACGGCGCACTTTCTCACACGCGAAGAGCTGCTGGAAGCTTTTGGCGGTCTGCCGCCGCTTCTTTACACCGGCTCCTTCTTTTTAAACCATATGAACAGCATCCCGGATTTTGTGCCGGGCGGCGACTATGAGCTGCATTCCTTTAATGGAAATCTGATCATGCGCCGTTCCTGGACATCCCTTAAAGAGGAAATCACAGACATGCTCGCAGGCTACGAGGGTGACTGGTCTGTTTACTTAAAGGATCTCTCACTTGGCCGGACCATGGAGATCAACGAGCACTCCATGGAATCTGCCAGTCTGATCAAGCTTTACATTGCCGGCGCCATCTATGAACAGCTTGCGCTCGGCAATCTAAGTGAAACAGACACGATCCTGTCCGCGCTCAACGACATGATCACAGTCAGCGATAACGAATCGTCGAATGTGCTGGTGCGCCAGATGTGTGATGAAAGCGGCGATTTCCAGACGGGACTTGCAAAGGTGAACGACTTTATTGCGCGCTATGGCTTCACAAATACCCAGCAGGTAAACGGCATCGCCGATCCTTCCCTGTGGGTTTCTGACGGACGCGTCAATATGACTTCTGCCGCGGATTGCGGCCGTCTGTTGGAGATGATCTATAACGGTGAGCTTGCATCGCATTTTTACTCCTTCCGGTTTGAGACGCTTTTAAACAGACAGGAAGTAAATTACAAGATTCCGGCAGGACTGCCGGAGGGTGTTCACATTTCACACAAAACCGGCGAGGTAGACGACACGGAGAACGACGCGGCAATCATTTACACACCATACGGCGATTATATTTTCTGCATTATGTCAACCGATCTGACTGACACAGACGCCGCAGTCGATCACATCCGCGAGATCACCCGGCTGATCTACGACTATTTCTGCGGAAATGCGCTCTATCCGAACGAATATATTCTGGTCGAGACAGTGCCCGAAAGCGACCGCTATGTTCTCGTGGAAACGGATGTGCCCGCTGCAGACCTGCTTGAGGGCGAACTGCTGGTGCCCTATGCGATTCACACCATCTCCAATGAGGTAGAGTGGAGCGTTGCGGCGGATCTGACAGACACCGAATGGGCAGCTTCAGAGACTTTTGCCGAATCGGAAGCAGAGTAAGGAGAGAAAAATATGTTTCGTTTATGGGGAAAAATATGGCAGGATAACCGCCTGCTGAAGGATACGACTATCTGCGACGATTCACAGGATACCCGCACGCACAAGATTTTCCGTGCGCTCGATGAGATCTGCGCACAGTTCGACCTGGGCAAACCTATCTGGCTGGATTCCAACATCCGCGAATTCCAGCGCCACAGCAAGACAAGGTTTACCCAGGACAATTTCATCGAACAGATTCCGTTCGATTTTTTAGAAATACAGGTCATTGAGGAATAAATCGGCGGGGCTTTGAATGCCCCGCCAAAACCTTCCCGACGATACCTTCTCTGCTTCACGTTGCCTTTTGCGCAGTCCCGCTTTCCAAAACTGCCTGCGCACAGGTCGCCTGTGCAACTGCTTTATGTTACCCTTTCCGCAGTTCTGCCTCTTCCAGGAGGTCCTCCTCCGTAATTTCCCGGTCCCGGAAATAATATTTTCTGTCCCGTTCTTCAATCAGGCGGATAACACGGCAGGGATTTCCTGCCGCAACGGAGTTTGCGGGTATATCATGCGTTACCACACTTCCGGCTCCGATTACCGAATTTTCCCCAATCGTCACGCCCGGACATATCACGGCACCGGCGCCAATCCAGCAATTATCCGCTATCTTTACCGGGGCGGCATACATATACTCCCTCATATCCGGGCAGATTGGATGCCCCACCGTGGCAATCGTAACCGCCGGACCGAACATCACCTTTTTCCCGACCGTTATCATTCCATCGTCGATAAAATTGCAATTTACATTAAGGTATGAGCCCTCTCCGATTTCAATATGGCTTCCATAGCAGAAATAAAACGGCGGCT
>CAJKKX010000338.1 GCA_905200565.1 uncultured Lachnospiraceae bacterium | reverse complement strand
GGCTGCGGCAGATGCATCGGCGTCTGTCCGAAGGATGCGGTAGAAGCGGCAAGCGACGAGGCAAATGATATCTTAAACTGCAAGATTGCCGAATATTCCAAGGCAGTCATCGACGGCAGGCCGAATTTCCACATCAGCCTAGTGATCGATGTTTCCCCGAACTGCGACTGTCACGCGGAAAACGATCTCCCGATCGTGCCGGACGTGGGCATGTTCGCCTCCTTCGACCCGGTAGCGCTCGACGTGGCATGTGCGGACGCGGTGAATGCGCAGCCTGTCATCCACGGAAGTATCCTCGATGAAGCGCGCCAGAAGCACGATCACACCGGACACGATCATTTCCACATGAATCATCCGGATACAAACTGGAAATCCTGCATCGAACATGCAAAGAAGATCGGCATCGGAACCGATGAATACGAATTGATTGAAGTGTAAAAAATGTTTTTCTTCAGAAAATCAGCAGCCGTTTCACCGGCTGCTGATTTTCTGAGTCATCCAGGTCACCGCCATGACCACCAACACAGCATACATTGTAGAAACCAGCCGGAACACGCCATACCAGATGCGGGCTGTTCCAGGCAGGGTACATGCAACCAGCACAAACGTAACGCCGCCAATTCTGGCATTTATATAAGGTACCCCCGCCGCCTTGCACAGATACAGTGTCAGTAATACACCTGCCGCCACCATAAGCGGCATTAGCCATTCATTGGCTGCCGCCTGATCAATAAGAATTACCGCCAACGCCGTCAGCCCGCCGATCGCTGTAATAATCAAACGGTTAATGCTGGCTTTCCTGCTGGCTGGCAAATTTTCCTGGCAGCAGAGCAGGCAGGCAATGCATGACGTCATTTTCTGTACAATTTCCAGCTTCATAGTTCCAAAAGAAAAATTTACGCCAAAATGATCCAGAACCGTCGCCGTTAATCCGCAGATCAGTACCGAAACCGCAATCCGCATATCCAGAGCGGTAATTCTTTTTTCTTCTGCTCCCATCCGCTTCTCCTCTTTTCAAGATATTATGTAATCACACCTTAAAATCCTGTCTTTTCCAGCCAGTCTGCCGCAAAATCAAAGCAGTTTTTTACTGTATCGCCAAACTCGCCCGGATACTTTTGCGCATCCTCCTGTGGCGTAAAGTTATGGGAAGCCCCCCGTACAAAGGCAATCGTCTTGTCTTTGCTGGCAATATTTTCGTAAATCTGCTCCGAAGCTAAAAATTCATAGCTCCCGGTCATTCCCATAATCAATGCAGGAACCGTCACTCCCATTACATTTCCCGGCGTGCAGCAATAACTGGATTTCCATTCTATTCCGTAAATACGGCTTTCATCGTAGTAGAACCCATTTGTCCGCACCGCCGAATTTGTCAGATAGGTTCTTACCGTAGAAACGTTCGTCGCCATTTCGTTTACCGTTACCATATTTTTTGTAAAATGCGGTTTTCTAAGAGAATAAATTACTTCCGTTTTTATTGTCCCATCCGCATAAATCTGCGGCCATTCATGAATGGTGTGGCTCAGAAGGCGGATATCCTGCGGAAACAGTTTGTTATTTGGTGCCATCTGGGAACCGCCCGCCACCACAAAGGGTTCATCATCTTCAAAATTACCATTTTTTTCATCAATTGCACGCAGTCGGTCCAGCGCGGCGTCAATAAGAGCTTCATTTCTCTTTTCCTGCGCTTTCTGGTATTTGCGGATAAATTCTTCTGAATAGTGCGCACCATTTTCCGAAAATCCATTTGCCGGATCAAACAGATCAAAACCCGGTCTTAAATTACGGCTGCTGAGGTTGTCAGAAATCCCCGGCTCCAGACTAAGCAGTGTCATTACGCCGTTTCCCCAGTTTGAATCCAACAGCATAATAGCATCTGCCGCCGGAAGCTCTCCGATATCTGAAAGCTTGATAATTTTTTCTTCGTCCTGAAAGGTTTTTACTCCGTTTTCCGCCACATTCTGATATGCACTCATGAGCGTGGCGCCGCCGCTATGTCCAAGCAGAACCACCTTTTCCACTGAGTCCAGATTTTTCAGATAAGTCATCGCCCGCGCTGCATCCAGCAGCTTCCGGTCCAGTGTCTCACACGATTTTTCCACTCTGGAAGCCAGCACAGTAAACCCGCGCTTTGCCAGCTCAGGTGCCGGAACAAAGCCGTAATAAGTATCATCCGAATGCATCAGCAGGATACCGGTTCCCCGTCTCTGCTCCGGCGATACCGGCTCATATAGAATGCCGCCCTGTTCCCGTCCAAGTGGTATATAAGTATTTTTAATCTCGCAATATGTTCTTTCCATATCGATAAACTCCTTCATCATATTCCCGGCTGATAAAAAGACATATACGACGCTCCCGGCTGTTTCGGTCCCTGCCGGTGAACACGCAGTCTTCCGTCTTTCTCTATCCGGTAGACTGTCAGCTCGCCGCCTACCAAGCAGGAA
>CAJKKX010000337.1 GCA_905200565.1 uncultured Lachnospiraceae bacterium | reverse complement strand
GGGAACATTGAATACCTGCTGCATCTGAAAAAGCGGGAGGAAGGAACCCTCTGGGAAGACGTGGATTTTTCGGTGAAAGACACGGTAAAAGCGGCGCACGGAGAATTGGATAAATAATATGGAAAAGTTTTATATTATCGCAAACAATATGAAAGATCCGGAGCTGGAAACTGCCAGATTCGTCCAGCAGTATCTGACGGAAAAGGGAAAATCCTGTATGATTCAGGAGCAGGCGCAGCATGGAAGCGGACAGGCATATCGTTATACGGACGCCGCACAGATACCGGAGGATATTGAATGCGTGCTGGTGATCGGCGGTGACGGGACGCTTTTGCAGGCATGCCGCGATCTGGGGGAAAAAGACATTCCGCTTCTGGGTATCAATCTGGGGACTTTGGGGTATCTGGCTGAAATCGAGCGCCAGAACGTAATGCCTGCGCTGGATAAGCTGATGCGGGATGAATATGTGACGGAGCGGCGGATGATGCTGGAGGGAACGGCGTTCCGAAAGACGAAAAAGCTGATGGAAGATATTGCCCTGAATGATATTGTGATCGGAAGAGACGGGAAACCACGTATTATTGATTTTAATATTTATGTCAATGGGGAATTTTTAAACTCTTACAGTGCGGACGGCATTATTATTTCCACACCGACGGGCTCCACCGGCTACAGCTTGTCGGCAGGCGGCCCGATCGTGTCGCCGGAGGCTTCGCTGATCCTGCTCAGTCCGATCGCACCCCATACGTTAAATACGAGAAGCATCGTACTTCCGGACGATGTGGAAATTACAGTGGAAGTAAAAGAGGGACACAGGCGGACAGCAGAAGGAGCAGTAGCTACCTTTGACGGCGATACCTGTATCAGCCTCGGATGCGGCGATCAGGTGACGATCCGCAGAGCCGCCAGATGTGCGAGACTGATAAAAATCAATAATATCAGCTTTTTAGAGGTGCTCAGAAAGAAGATGAGCAATCAGTAACGGGCAGGAGGATATGGAGTGAAGATAGAAAGACATGCAAAAATCATTGATCTGATCAATCATTACGAGATTGAGACGCAGGAAGAACTGGCGGAACGTCTGAATCAGGAAGGCTTTGCGGTGACGCAGGCCACAGTTTCCAGGGACATCCGGGAGCTGAAGCTGACAAAGATTTCCATGAACGGGGGCAAACAGAAATATGCAGTTATGCACGCGCACAGCACAGGGATGGATGAAAAGTATCTGCGTATTTTAAAAGATGGTTTTGTGGCGATGGATATGGCGCAGAATATTCTGGTGGTAAAGACAGTGTCCGGAATGGCAATGGCGGTAGCGGCGGCGATTGACGCCATGCACTGGCCGGAGGTGGCGGGCAGCATTGCCGGCGGTGATGTGCGCTATCCGAAGCGTGGACGATACGCTTCTTGTGATGGATAAGATTAATCGGATCATCGGAAAGTAACAGAGACGAAAGAGAGCAGAAAAACTATGTTGTGGAACATTCATGTAAAGAACATGGCATTGATACAGGAGGCGGAAGTGGAGCTTTCGCCGGGGCTGAATATCCTGTCAGGCGAGACAGGCGCCGGAAAGTCGATTATCATCGGGGCGGTAAACGTAGCGCTGGGAGCTGCGGGCTTCAAAGGATTTGCCAGAGAGGATGCGGATTACGCACTGGTGGAGCTGGTCTTTTCCGTGGAAAATGAGAAAATCAGGAAACGTCTCGAAGAACTGGAGATTTCGGCGGAGGACGATCAGGTCATCATCACCCGGAAACTGGTAAACGGAAGAAGCATCAGCAAAATCAATGGGGAAACGGTCACGGCGGCGCGCATCCGGGAAGCGGCGGAGGTGCTGATCGATATTCACGGGCAGCATGAGCATCAGTCCCTGCTTTACAAATCCAAGCATCTTGAAATTCTGGACGCCTATGTCAAGGCCGCGACCCAGCCTGTAAAACAGACAATTGCAGACAGGTACCGTATATACCGTTCCCTTGAAGAAAAGCTGAGGGGGTTTGATTTGGATGCTGAAAGCCGTATCCGGGAGGCTGATTTCCTTCGGTTTGAGATAGAGGAGATAGAGGCATCGGCCCTGAAGGAAGGGGAGGAGGAGGAGCTTACCTCGGTTTACCGCCGTTATTCCCATTCCAGGCGCATTGCAGAGTGTCTGGGAGCCGCTTACGAGGCAGTGGAGGGAGATTGGCTGGCAAGGGCTTTAAAAGAGGTGGAGCAGGCGGCAGAGTACGATGAGACCCTGGGCGGCATCCGGGACCAGCTCTATGATGCGGATTCCATTCTGAGGGACGCGGGAAGAGAGATGTCTGCCTATCTGGATTCCATGGAGATGGACGAGGAAACATTCAGAAAAACCGAGGAACGCCTGGATCTGATACATAACCTTCAGGCAAAATACGGGCCGACCGTGGAGGCTATATTCCAGAAATTGGAACAAAAAAAGAAAAGGCTGGGAGAACTGGAAGACTATGACGCTCACAAAAAGCGTATGGAG
>CAJKKX010000336.1 GCA_905200565.1 uncultured Lachnospiraceae bacterium | reverse complement strand
GAGACCATGGCATTGCCGTGGGACCGGGACGTGGTTCCGCAGCGGGAAGCCTGGTTTCCTATACTCTTGGAATCACCAATATTGACCCGGCAAAATATCAGCTGCTGTTTGAACGTTTCCTCAATCCGGAACGAGTCTCCATGCCTGATATCGACGTGGATTTCTGCTTTGAACGGAGGCAGGAAGTCATTGACTATGTCGTGCGGAAATACGGAAAAGACCGGGTGGCACAGATTGTAACCTTTGGTACGCTGGCAGCAAGGGGAGTGCTAAGAGACGTAGGCCGTGTCATGGATCTGCCCTATGCATTTGTGGATTCTATTGCCAAGATGGTTCCGCAGGAACTGAATATTACGCTGGACAAGGCACTGCAGATGAATCCGGAATTTCGGAATCTTTATGAGACTAATGAACAGGTAAAAGAACTGGTCGACATGTCAAAACGTCTGGAGGGTCTTCCGCGCCATACTTCCATGCATGCAGCAGGTGTTGTGATCAGCCAGAAAGCAGTGGATGAGTATGTGCCCCTTTCTCGGGCATCAGACGGCTCTGTGACGACGCAGTTTACCATGACGACACTGGAGGAGCTGGGGCTTCTGAAAATGGACTTTCTGGGGCTGCGTACCCTGACTGTGATTCAGAATGCGGTGCGGATGGCGGAAAAGAACACGGGAAAGAGCATTGATATGGATGCGATCGATTATAACGATAAAGCGGTTCTGGATTCGCTTGGCACGGGGAGGACAGACGGCGTCTTTCAGCTTGAAAGCGCGGGCATGAAAAATTTCATAAAGGAATTAAAGCCGCAGAGCCTGGAGGACGTCATTGCGGGAATTTCCCTTTACCGGCCGGGGCCTATGGACTTCATTCCCCAGTATATCCGGGGGAAAAACCATCCGGAGGAGATTACGTATGACTGTCCGGAGCTTGTGCCGATTCTGGAACCGACCTATGGATGTATCGTGTATCAGGAGCAGGTAATGCAGATCGTGCGGGCTTTAGGCGGCTATACGCTGGGAAGAAGCGATCTTCTGCGCCGCGCCATGTCCAAAAAGAAGGCGGCGGTGATGCAGAAAGAGCGCCAGAACTTTGTTTACGGAAACGAAGAGGAAGGCGTGCCGGGCTGCATAAAGAACGGGATTCCGGAGAAGGTGGCCAATAAGATTTATGACGAAATGATTGACTTTGCGAAGTATGCGTTCAATAAATCCCATGCGGCGGCTTATGCTGTGGTCTCTTATCAGACGGCATATTTGAAATATTATTATAAGGTGGAGTTCATGGCGGCGCTGATGACCTCTGTCATGGATAATCCCCGGAAGGTATCAGAGTATATCTATTCCTGCCGCCAGATGGGAATCCGGATTCTGCCGCCGGACATTAACCGGGGAGAGAGCGGGTTTTCTGTGGATGGAAATGACATCCGCTATGGGCTCTCAGCGATTAAGAGTATTGGCAGGCCGGTCATTGATGCAATCGTGTCCGAGAGGGCGGCGCACGGGGCGTACCGGTCGCTGAAGGATTTTATTGAGAGACTTTCCGGAAAAGAGGTCAATAAGCGCACGATTGAGAGCTTTATCAAATCCGGAGCTTTAGACAGCCTGGGCGGTACGAGAAAGCAGTTCATGATGATCTATGTACGCGTCATGGACAGCGTGAACCAGGAGAAAAAATATGCCATGACGGGACAGCTTTCCCTGTTTGACCTGGTCGGCGAGGAGGAAAAGAAGGAATATGAGATCCGCCTGCCGGATGTGGGCGAGTATGAGAAGGAGCAGCTTCTTGCCTTTGAAAAGGAAGTGCTGGGAATCTACGTCAGCGGGCATCCGCTGGATGATTATGAGGGGCTGTGGCGGAAAAATATTTCAGCAGTGACTTCGGATTTCGTACTGGATGAAGAAACGGGACATACGAAAGCAGAGGATAATTCCCATGTGATCGTGGGAGGTATGATTACGGCCGTGACGGTGAAATACACCAGGACGAATAAGACAATGGCGTTTCTTACCGTGGAGGATCTGGTGGGGACGGTGGAAGTCGTGGTGTTCCCGAAAGATTATGAGAGATTCCGGCATCTTCTGACGGAGGACCGGAAGGTGTTTGTGCAGGGAAGGGTTTCCGGGGAGGAAGAAAAGGACAGTAAGCTCATCTGTGAAAAAATATGGGATTTTTCGGACATACCGAGAGAGCTGTGGATACAGTTTCAGGACAGGGAAGAGTTTTCAAAGAAAGAGTCCGACCTTTACGGATTTCTGCGGGAAGAAGAGGGCAGGGACCGTGTCGTGATCTATGTGAGAAATCCAAGAATGGTAAAGAGGCTGTCCGAGAACTGGGGGATTACCATAAACGAAGAACTTCTGCAAAGGCTGACGGGCCATTTCGGAAGGGACAATGTAAAAGTTGTGGAAAAGTCTATTGAAAAACCGGGAAAAATGAATTAGAATGATATAAAATTATGCGTATGTACACGGGAGCACTCGGAGATTACGGAGGTAAGAGCATGGCAAAAGAGATTAAAACAATCGGGGTATTGACAAGCGGCGGTGATGCGCC
>CAJKKX010000335.1 GCA_905200565.1 uncultured Lachnospiraceae bacterium | reverse complement strand
AAGAGAGCTGGCAGGCGTCCACTATGAGATTTATGCCGATAACCAGAGGATCTATAACAGCAGGGACGGGCAGGAAAGCATAGGGGAAAAGACAGGACTGATTTCTGTCTCCGTGAAGATACCGGAAGGCACAAAGACTCTGAGCCTCAGAACCGTGGATGCGAACAATGAGAGCGGAGATGACCATGCGGACTGGTGTGACGCGAAATTTATCGTACGAGCGGATGCTTCTGCTTTAGAGGAGAAGATACAGGAGGCCAAAAGTCTGAAAGACTCTATGAAACAGCAGACAGAAAAGGACAGGCTGGAGGCGGCTATCCGGGAGGCAGAGCAGACAGCAGGCAGCGGAAAGACAAATGCAGAGCTCTTTCAGGCATGTATCCGTCTGGGCGCTGTGATGGACGGATGTGAAGTCCACGGGCGTCCGGTAGAGGGGCTGCGGCTTTATGGAGACGAGTATGCAGCTTTCCGGAAAAATGTGCATGAATACCGCTATATCCTGTCGGATGAAGGACTTCCGGAGGTCGTTCCGGTTCTGGGAGAGGGCGCAGTCCTGACGGAAATCCAGCAGTTGCAGGGGATTCCAGGAACTGTCCGGATTACGGCAGAAAATGAGTATTTTAAGGATACTTATGAGATTTCTTTCGAGGCGGCAGTCCAGATGCAGGCTTATGCAAGTGATTTGACGCCTGTGTATGCAAGCGTGGGCTGGGGAAGTCTGGGGAAAGATACGAACATTGATGGCGGAAAACTGACGATTCTTGAAAAAAATGACGCCCAGGACAGACAGATTTACCGGGAGTATGACAAAGGACTGGCTGCACATGCAGAGTCAGAGCTCAGGTATGAGGTTCCGGAACATGCCGTTTATTTTATGGCGGACCTGGGAATCGACCATGTAAGCCTCGGAACAAATGCAGGAAGAAATATTGCCAGCGCCGTATATCAGATTTATGCAGATGATGTGAAAATCTATGACAGTATGGAAGCTTACGGAGAGCCAATCGGCGAGCTGACGGAGCTTATTCATGTAAAGGTGCGGATTCCTGACGGGACGAAAATTCTGACTCTGCGTACCAGTGACGCTGGGGACGGAAACGGCGACGACCATACGGACTGGTGCGGGGCGAGATTTGAGACGCCTTTGGATACCTCACTTCTGGCGGAACTTCTGACAGAAGCCGAAGAGCAGGCAGAGAAAACGCAGAATGCGGAGCTTTTGGCGGCATTGGAACAGGCGAGAGGAAGGTATGAGGAAGGAAAGCTTTCGATTGCCGACCTGTATACGGTCATGCTGAATTTGCGGCAGGCGCTTGACCGGACGGCGCCTGTAGAGCCGGACGTCCCGGAGGAACCGGAAACGCCTCCGAACCAGCAGATCACAGAGAAGCCTCCGGTGACGCAGCCGGAAAAACCGGCAGCGCCGGGGCGTGTGAAGTGGAAAAAGGTTTCCAGCAAAAAGAAAGGGACGGCAAGCCTGAAATGGAAGAGGGTCGCAAAAGCCAGGGGCTATCAGATTCAGCTTACCTATAAAAAAGGCAAATGGAAGAAAGCGAAAAAGTATCTGGTTAAGAGTCCAAAGGCCGTTTCTAAAACACTGAAAAAGCTCAAAAAGGGCAAGACTGCATACGTCAGGATACGGGCATATCGGGTGGTAAAAGGAAAGAAATACTATGGGCCGTTTGGCGCTGTGAAAAGGGTGCGTATCAGGAAGTAAAAGTAAAGAAATGCAACATCGTGTAAAAGCAGGCAGAAAGGAAATGGATACTTATGAAAAAGAAAATACTGGCAGCTTTTATGGCTGCAATCATGGCAGTTTCAGGAAACGGACTGCTTTCTGTGAAGGCGGCGGAAAACAGTTCCACACAGCAGGAGAGAGCAGAAGAGGATATCCAGCTTCCCGTGGCGAATATCCTGGATGTAGACTTTGAAAACGGGGACGGGACGGATAAGTCCGAAACGCAGAATAGTTTCCGGGAAGTAAAAAAAGACGGAGGGAGCTTATCAATTGAGGATAGCGCAGAATTGAACAAAAAGGTCGCCAATTTTTATGATTTTGCTTATGTGTATCCTTTTTCTCAGGAGAAATATGAGAAAATCACAGAGGCGGTCACCATCGAATGTATGTTTAAGTACAACGAATTCTGGTGGGGAGAGCGTGAAGTTTTTTCGAACCAGGAAGGCGGGGGAATCGGACTCGGAGTAAACGATGGGAAACTGATCTTCTATGCACATGCAGCCGGGAGCTATAAAGAGCCTCAGACGGATATCCGTACAGGAGAGTGGGTTCATGCGGTAGGCGTTGTGGACGGAAAAACCGTGAAGCTCTATGTAAACGGCAGGCTGGCAGACTGGAAAGAAGCGGAAGGAACTATCAAATATCCGGAGGATGAATCTGTCTGGAATTTCGTAATCGGCGGGGACAGCGCTCCGAATCAGGATGTACAGAGTTACTCCAATGTGTCCGTAAGCCTGGCAAGGATTTATGACCGTGCACTGACGCCACAGGAAATCCGGCTGCTGGGAGAAAAGGCGTTTGAGGGGACGTCGGTTCCAAAGCCGGATCCCCAGAAAGTGAATCTTGGAATCGTGACGGCGGATACGGC
>CAJKKX010000334.1 GCA_905200565.1 uncultured Lachnospiraceae bacterium | reverse complement strand
CCCCGGAAATCAGCCAGGTAAGCGCAGCAGCTGCCAGAGCGGTTACGACGATCCATGTGGCCCACCGGTCAGCAAGACCTACAATTTTTGCCTTGCCCGCGTCAGCCGACTGTACCAGCCGGATCATTCTCTGGATAGAACTGTCCTCGCCAACCTTTGTCGCCTCCATCTCAAAAATACCAAACTGATTGACCGTACCGGAGGAAACGGTGTCGCCGACACCTTTATCCACCGGCAGAGATTCACCGGTCATAACTGCCTGATTAACGGAAGTCTGCCCTGATGTGATCGTTCCGTCCACCGGCACCGTTTCACCGGGGAGTACGCGCAGCAGATCACCAACCTGCACCCGCTTTGCAGCGATCATTTTTTCCTCTCCGTCATTGATCACTCTTGCTGTCTGCGGCGTTAAATGCACCAGTTTTTCAATTCCGGCGCGGGCTTTCGCAACCGTAAGGTCCTCCAGAAGTGCGCCAAGCTGCATAATGAATGCAATTTCCCCGGCTGCAAAATCCTCCCCGATACAAACGGAAGCGACAAGCGCCAGGGACACCAGTACGTCGGCCTTAATATCAAAGGCAGTTACAAGCCCGATCACGGCCTCTAAAATAATGGGAACTCCGCAAAGGATGATCGCCACCCATGCCGCATGGAAGGGCAGCGGCAGTAAATCAAACAGGCTGATAATCAAAGCGATGCCGGAAATGACCAACAGGGCAATATCTTTTTTGACGCCTCCAAACTCCAATGCATCTTCTACTTTTCCAATAAAGCTTTTCATAAAAACGCTCCTTCCTTATACCATACGGGGTATATGTATTGTTTGCGCTCATTATACCTATGGGGGTATATGTTTGTCAAGTAGAAACTTCATGCATATAAGAAATCTTAACTCCGCGTGAAGCGGTACCAAGCCTCCTCGCGGCAAAAAATAAGAAGCTCATGCGCGGCAAACTGCCATACATGAGCTTCTTATTTTTCTGATAGATTCGTTAAGCCAGATTATATTGTGACTGTTTACAGGCAAGCCTGACACAGCTTCTTCGCCTGTTTTCCCGCCTTTTTGAACAGTTACGTCATATTTGCGAACCGTTCCACAGCCTTTGTAAAATTGTCAATCGTTTTATCTGCATCACCGTGTTCGATTCCTTCCCTTACACAGTGTTTGATATGTCCTTCTAAGACAACTTTACCGCAGCCATGCAAGGCTGATTTTGCGGCATTGATCTGTGACAGAATATCTTCACAGGGAACATCTTCATCGATCATTCTGTCAATCGCCTGCACCTGTCCTATAATTTTTTTCAGTCTGCGATGCAGATTATCTGAATCCATACATTGTCTCATAATTTTTTACCTCCGTGCTTATACCCAAAGGAGTATATGGATATTATATTTGCCGCCCGGTTTCCTGTCAATTATAACTTCTCTTGATTTTCGTTGTATATAGACAATTCCTTGAAGGAATACTGCCCCTGCTTCATCTCGGCATTAAGAATATCCGGCTCCATCCGTCCCTGCCTGCTTTTTATGCGCTTCGTTTTCTCCTCGTGTTATTTTGCCCTTCTCCTGAATGACGGTTTACATTTTGCTGTAAAATGTGCTACACTTTGAGAGCAGGATATCCGCACGGCTTACCCGCACAGCTCTGCAGAACTTTATCCTGCTGTACCGTATTTCTCCCGGTAAAGTCAAATACCCCGACGCAAGCATACGGGGTATCCGCAGAAAGGAACATCACATGAAATATCTGACCGACCGCTGTATTCTGCTGCTGTACTGTCTGTGCAGCCTGCTTTTTCTTCCACTGGAAACAGCCTTTGTGTCCGCCTTTTTTCTGGCGATCAGCGTCAGTATGTTTTTATATGTATATCCCGATCCCTGGGTGCGGTGCGCCGTCACCATAGGGTTTGCAGCGGCACTCTTTTTCTTTTCGCCGCTTGTGCTGTTTTTGCCGCTGGTATTGTATTCCTTTTACTTTCCGTGGCAGGAAAAACCACACGTCGGTCTTTCTATTTGGCGTGCAGATCGCTTCTCCGGTATGTTTGCGGCAGCGGCGGCATACCTCCCCGGATTGACTGCTATTGCAGGACTTTTATTCCAGACGGATCCTGCCCGCAAACCACAGGTATTGTTTTTCATTTGCACGGGCTGTATTCTCTCCGTCCTGCTGCGTCAGAAAACGGATTCCTACGAAACGCTGTCCGCTACCTACCGAAAAACCCACGACGACGACACGGAGATAAAGCTGCTTCTGCAGGAGAAAAACCAGTCTCTTCTGGAAAAACAGAATTATGAGATCTATGCGGCAACCCTTGGGGAACGCAACCGCATCGCGCGGGAAATCCACGACAATGTCGGTCATATGCTGACACGCTCCATTTTAATGGTCGGAGCGCTGAAAGCAGTCAACAAAGACGCTGCGTTATCCGAATCGATCTGCCAGCTTGACGAAACACTAAATCTGGCAATGAACAGCATTCGCGAGAGCGTTCACGACCTTCATGACCGCTCCGTAAATCTGGAAAGCTCGCTGCGCGCCCTGGCAGATGATTTCACATTCTGCCCCGTCTCGCTTGAATATGATATGTCCGCCAACGTTCCGGCAG
>CAJKKX010000333.1 GCA_905200565.1 uncultured Lachnospiraceae bacterium | reverse complement strand
CAAACTTGTCCCAATCTACCGGACACCCATATTCCATTACCGCATGATCCGAGCTTACATAGGCAACCGTGTCCTTTGCATTGCCCGGCGTCCGCAGCAGCCAGTTCAGATTTATCGAAGCTATCTCCTCCGCGTATTTCTGCGCCTCTTCTGCACTCAAAAGATACACATAATCCTGCGTATCCGCCCCTCCGTCAATTCCGTATGGATTGCTTCCCTCATTCTTTACATCTGTCAGCAGGATCCTGGCCTTTTCTTCCTCCGTAAAGTCCTCCAGAAATGTGCCGTTCAGCCATGGCCGCAGCGAACAGTTCTCCCATGTCACATCTTCATCGTTTTCATGGTAGGCAACCTCTGTAAGCTCTTTGACCTTCCCGGAGTGAGCCGCGATCAGGATCATCGCCTCATCATCCTTCTCCAGGACCTTCCAGGTATATGGTCCAAAAACAGCCTCCGCACCAACCTTTGCCTTCGATAGATTCTTCAATCCCTCCGCCCGCTTACGCTCAGCTATTTTTTCTTTGCACAGCGAAACTTTTTCCTCACTGTCACGATATCCTTCCAGGCCATCCAATATCTCCTGCGCTGCGGAAAAGTCCTCCTGCTCCATCAGAGCAAGCGCCTGGTTATATTTTCGCTGCGGCGAAAAAAGAAATGCGGCAGCACAAATAATCAAAATCCCCAATCCGGCAATAACCAGCATATTTTTAATGCCGGATTTTTGACTGCTCTTCTTGTTCTTCTGCCGGCATTGCTCTGCAAGCGCGTCGGCATCCTTATATCCACTGATCCGCTCAAACAAATCGATCGCCAGCTTCGGGTCTATCGAGGAATGCGCCTGCTGCATCCGATCGCATGCCTTTACATATAACTGCTCTTTGCCATTTTGCTCCGTCTCTTCCGCTTTTCGCAGATATTCTTTTGCTAATGCCGGGGCATCCTTATAGTCCCCGGCCGCTTTCATCTCCGAAGCCGCAGTACGGTATGTCTCTGCAATATCCCGGTATTGAATCAGCACATCCAGGATTTCCAATTCATTTTTCGCATTTTCGTAATGCGTCTCTGGTGAAACTCCCATACTATCTCCTCACTTCTATCTGGTTTTCTTCTCGTAGATTTTTGACACCTTTGCCGTATCTCCGTAAGCGATCATCTGTCCATGCTCCAGTATCATCGCCTTATCACACAGGCGCTGAACCTGCTCCAGCGAATGCGATACAAACAGAACCGTTACGCCCTTATCAAACATTTCCATGACTCTTCTTTCACTCTTCTTACGGAATTTTGCATCTCCTACGGATAAAACCTCGTCCAGGATCAAAATATCCGGTTCTACAACTGTGGCAATCGAAAACCCGAGCCTTGCGCGCATACCGGAAGAATAGTTTTTCAGCGGAACATCAATAAATTTATTCAGCTCCGAAAATTCTACTATTTCATCATATTTCTCTTCCAGAAATTCACGCGAAAATCCCAGAACCGAACCATACAAAAATATATTCTCCGCCCCGGTATACTGCATATCAAATCCGGCGCCAAGCTCCAGCATCGGCGCAATCTTTCCATGCTTCTCCACGGTACCCACCGTCGGCTTATATACCCCGGCAATAATCTTCAGGAGCGTACTTTTTCCAGCACCGTTCAATCCCAGGATTCCAAGGCGCTCTCCCTTTTTCAGTTCAAACGAAATATCCCGCAGCGCCCAAAATTCATCATATTTAATCTCTTTTTTCAGAAGCTTGATCACATATTCCTTTAAGTTATCCGTTTTCTCACTGCTGAGATTAAAACGGATGCTGACATCATTAACCTTTATCGCAGTATTACTCATCTTTTCTCCTAGATATGCAGAACAAATCTGTCCTGTTTTTTATAAAATACCCCAAAGCCAATCACCAGAGCGGCAATAGCAAACCCAAAGGAATACAGCAAATATCCGGTATTCATCGGGGAACCAAATACAGCCGAACGGAAGTTATCAATAATACAGTACAGCGGATTATACTTCAATATGAAGCTGTATCCCGACTCAAGCAGTCTCTCCGGATAATAGAAAATCGCACACATATACATAATCAGCATAAGCGCAACATTCCAGATATACTCCAGATCCCGGAAGAACACAGAAAATGTGCCTAAAATCATGCCGATCCCCAGAGATAGCAGGAACAGGTTCAGCAGCGGCACTACCGCCTGAAGAAGGTACCATGTCGGATAAACTCCAACTACCAGCGCAACGATAAACAAAACTACCAGCGACAGCAGAAATATCACATAGTTGAAGATCACGCTGGAAAGCGGATACAGGTACTTTGGAACATAAACCTTTTTGATCATTGCACTGTTTGAACGTATCGAACGCATCGCCGCCTTCGTGGAATCCGAAAACATAGAATATAACAGCCTGCCGGTCAGAATATATACCGGAAACGTCTCCGACTTGTTTCCAAGCAGCGTACCAAATACAATCGTAAGCACGATCATCGTCAGAAGCGGCTCGATCAGCGTCCATATAATTCCAAGATAGGAACGCCTGTATTTTAATTTAATCCCCTTTTTTACTAATTCCATGAGCAGGAAACGGTATTTCAAAAATCCTGCAATTACTTTTTTCATAACCAGAGTTCCTCCGCCTATTCATCATATTCCGGGCGTTTGTCCCGGAAAACGGTCATACGCGTATTATAATATTAATCAAATAAGATGTCAACGTCTGGCAATTCCCA
>CAJKKX010000332.1 GCA_905200565.1 uncultured Lachnospiraceae bacterium | reverse complement strand
GCGCGCTTTCAGCTCTTTTACGAGGGCGCGCGTGATTTCCTCATGTCCTGCGCGGGTGGCGAGCGTTTCCGAAAGGATGGAAGCGTCGCTTACCTCGGCGAGCGTGGTAAAGACCAGTACCCTGTCGTATTTTAAGCACCGTTCGCGGCACTGCGCCACTTCTCCGACACCCGGCGGGCACGACCAGGATTTCCCGTAGCGTCCGCATTCTGTCTTACAGATGTGCCGCACCTTTTCGGAAAAGGGAACCTCCGCCGCATCAAGGACGGCGTACTGGCAGACGGGATATTGACTGATGAAGTCGTCTATTTCATTTTCTTTCTGCAAGTTATTCATGATGCTCACTTACCTGTTTCCTGTGATTTTCCGGAAGCGCCGAGAATCATATCCGCCGCTTCCCCTGCCGTCTGTGCAAGATAGGCGGCGCCCGCCTGCTGTAATTCCGGCAGATCTCCGTAGCCGTAGAGTACGCCGAGCGTATCCAGATTGTTCGCCTTTGCGCCAAGCACGTCATGCTCGCGGTCGCCGACCATCAGCACATCTTTTTTGTGCATCTCATCAATGCCGAGCGCCTGCAGTGCGTTTGTGATGATCGCCGCTTTTTCCACCAGCTTTTCGTCCATGGACGCGCCGCAGATCACGGTAAAAAGGTCGTCGATATGGAAATATTCCAGGATCTGTTTCGCAAACAGCTCCGGCTTTGAGGTGGCAAGCGCAAGTACCTTGCCGCCATCCTTCAGCGCCTTTAGCATATCCTCCACGCCCGGATAAAGGCTGTTTTCAAATATGCCCTTCGACGTGTAGTAATCCCGGTAAAGCGTGATCGCCTTTTTGGCCTCTGAGGGCGTCATGCCGCAGTATTTCTGCATGGAATCCGCCAGCGGCGGTCCGACAAATTTCCGCAGCGTCTCTTCCGGCAGTACCGGATACCCCATTTTCTGCACGGCATAGCGCACAGAATTTATGATTCCCGGTCCCGATTCGGTGATCGTTCCGTCAAGATCAAATAAAATATATTTGTAGTGCATAGAAGCCTCCTTCTGTTTCAAGATTATATGTATGACCCGTTTATCCAGTCCTGTTTGCAGATGTCTCACAGGATTTTCATAACAATTCCATATTAACAGAGCTTTCCCTGAATCCGTAATCTGTGTACATTTTATAGGCAGCCTTATTCAGGGCGTTTACCTGCAGCTCGATGCCGTCGCATCCTTTCTGCAGCTTTAACTTTTTAAGGAAATCGAAAAAGGCATGTCCGATGCCTCTTCCGCGATAGTTCTCATCGACTGCCATCGAATCCACAAAAATGATATTTCTTGTAAGCAAATTCGGATTTTCGATACGCTGGTACTGGATAAACAAAATCCCGGCAACCACTTCATTGTATTTTGCAACGAAAAAAGTCTCGTCCTTCAGTGCCTGCGCATACATTTCCTGCGGAAGCACCGGTTCATTGTATTTGTAGATATCCGGCCGCCAGTCGACATGCATCCGATGCACCTGCCGCATGATGCTTTCGACTGCTTCATAGTCTTCCGGTTTTGCGTTTCTGATAAGTATGTTCATATTTGTCTCCATATGTAATAATTATATCGTGGAAAGTTTTTAAAGTGTCCGTCCCATCAAAATATATTCTTTCCCGCCTGTTACGGAAAATCCGTTTTTTGACCAGAAGGAGTAGCTTTGCGGATTGCCTCTGTCAACTCCAAGACGGATTTCCCGGTATCCAATTGATTTCAAATGCCGGACAACATCCCCAATAATCTCAGAGCCAATCCCCTTATGCTGATATAATATATTTGTCATAAACAGCCCGATAAAGGCGATCTTCTCTGTCGGATAATCCAGGATCAGATCCATGACCGCCACCAGAAACGCATCCTCAAAAAAGCCGATATAATACTTATCATCGCAGCTTTTTCCAGACGGCAGGGCGGACATATCCTCCAGAATACTCTCCTTTGTGACAAAGGGCGGATGATATTGATAAAAAAGCTTATTTTCGCAGCTCAGATCATATATCATATCCACGTCGTTTTCGTGCAGCCTCCGCACATAAAATCTTTCTGATAAAACATTTATTTCCAGATAAAACGGCGTTTCAGCCATTTGCTTCCTCCTCCATCTTCAAAAATCACTCTCCCAGATCCTTTGCGCCATGAAAGGTACCTAATCCGGCTGCTGTCCATCATGCGCTTTCCATTGACACTGTGTAAGCTCCATGTCTGTAAAGACAGCCCTGAATGAAGAGTCTTCCGGCGAGCAGGCATAAATGCCAAACCGAATTTTTCCATTTCCTTTATGCATGTGGCAGATACGCATTTGCGTAAAATTTGTACCATCCTCCGAGCATTCGATACAATAGTCATCCTCACGGCGGCTGAAACGATACCACATAGATTTGATATCCGCCGGAATCGCCGTAGTTGCCCAGTCTGAATAACCGCCATTTGTCACAACGCTGCCAAGGTGCTGAAATTTTTCGTTTTCGTATTCAACAGAACCCTTCAGCCAATTTACGCTGTCCAGATACATCACGATTCCGCACTGATCAAAGCGATGATGACTTTCCGAAAAATTCGTTTTTACGGTAAAACTGAAAAACTGTTCTTCAGTTTCCATCTGCAGCACCGGTGCATTATCGTTGCGGAAATGATAATAGGTTCTCTGCCAGAGATCCGTGTGCGGGGCGGTAATGATTTCTATCCGGTTATCTTTTATACTATAACTTTGAGGCTGG
>CAJKKX010000331.1 GCA_905200565.1 uncultured Lachnospiraceae bacterium | reverse complement strand
TATTTTTCTTTCTATTTCGTAACTGTTCAGTACCTTCACAGTTCCGATGCAAAAATCCATGAAAAATCGTCTTCGACGACGGGATTTTTGCACTCTTGAATCATATTTTCACGGTCTCAGCAGCAAGCGCTTCGGCCTGTTCTGAATAGTTACTTTATTTCTTCTTTTTCATAAAGTCCTCATAAAGCGGCGACATGCTGCGCAGTCTCTCCACGATGTCTCCAATCGCATCCGCCACATAATCCATGTCCTCTTTTGTAATCTCCTCGCTCAGAGTCAGACGCAGAGAGCCGTGGGCGATTTCGTGAGGAAGTCCAATGGCAAGCAACACATGAGACGGATCAAGAGAACCGGACGTGCAGGCCGAGCCGCTGGAAGCGCAGATTCCCTGCATATCCAGCATAATCAGCAGGGACTCTCCCTCTATAAACTGAAAGCTGAAATTGATATTATTCGGCAGTCTGTTCGTCCTATGTCCGTTCAGTCTGGTGTATGGGATTTCTTTTAAAATTTTTTCAATCAGATAATCCCTTACCTCTTTCTCCTGCTTCGTGCGTTCTTCCATCGTAGATACCGCGCGCTCCACCGCTTTTCCCAGTCCCACGATTCCCGGTACATTTTCCGTTCCTGCACGCCTTTTTCTCTCCTGGGCGCCTCCGTGAACGAAAGAACGAATTTTTACACCCTTTCGAATGTATAAAAATCCGATTCCTTTCGGGCCGTTTAATTTATGCCCGCTGGCGCTCAGCATATCAATGTGGTACTCATCCACCTGAATCGGAATCTGCCCAAACGCCTGCACTGCATCCGTATGGAACAGAATCCCGTTCTCATGCGCGATCTCGCCAATCTCTTTTATCGGCTGAATCGTACCGATCTCATTATTGGCAAACATGACAGAAATCAGAATCGTATCCGGTCGGATCGCTTTTTTCAGTTCCTCCAGCTTCACCACGCCATATTCATCCACATCCAGATACGTCACCTCATATCCATTTTTTTCGAGGTATTCCGCCGTATGCAGAATTGCATGATGTTCGATTTTTGTCGTAATGATATGCTTTCCCTTTTTCGCATACGCTTCTGCCGCCGCCTTCAAAGCCCAGTTATCAGACTCCGAACCTCCAGCCGTAAAATAAATCTCATTCGCCTGCGCGCCCAGCGCTTCTGCAATCGTTTCCCGGCTTTTGGTAATCGCTTCCTTGCTCTTCCCGGCAAACTCATAAACGCTGGAGGGATTTCCATAGTACTCCGCAAAATACGGGAGCATCGCCTCCACGACTTCCGGCGCTGTTTTTGTCGTCGCTGCATTGTCCAGATAAATTAATTTTGCCATTTCTATCACTCCTATTTGCAGCCGTTCTGACACGACTGCTCTTTATTTTTTACTTTCTTGCTCTCTTCAACCAGTTGAGACAGCTTTATATCATCTACTGCCTGTGTAATACTCTCGTTGATCCTCTGCCAGACATATTTGGTGACACAGACATCCGCATCTTCACATCCGGCGTCCGGCTTCAGTCCGGCACACTCCACAGCGTCCAGATTTCCTTCCAGCGCCCTCAGAATGTCACCCACGGATATCTCCCCGGCTGCCCTCGCCAGCTTATAGCCGCCCCCGGCCCCCCGGATACTGACTACCAGACCCGCTTTCTTCAGCTTCGCCACAAGCTGTTCCAGATAGCCCTCTGATATCTTCTGTCTGGCCGCGATACTGCCGATAGAGACTGCCGCCTCTTCACTGTATGCCGCCAGGTCGATCATTGCCCGAAGGCCATACCTGCCTTTCGTAGACAGCTTCATACCGCTTCCTCCTTTTCAGGTTCTAAACCCTAGTATTTTACTTGGATTTACGTTTTTGAATATATCACTCCCCGCCGGTTCTGTCAAGTCCTCCTTTTGAATATATTGATAGAAATCCTGTGGAGCTTACTTTTATGAACCAGAAACATACGATTCTTCAAGGGGCCATGATTCTGACGGTTGTAGGCTTTATCAGCAGAATCATCGGCTTCTTCTATAGAATATTCCTATCCCATACAATCGGTGCGGAAGGCGTGGGCATCTATCAGCTCATCTTCCCGGTCTACACGATGGCTCTTTCCTTCACCGCCTATGGTATCCAGACCGCGGTCTCCCAGAATGTTTCCGGAAAAATGGCCCTGAACGATAAAGCCGGCGCACGGGACATCTTTCTTGCCGGTCTGCTTTTAACCTCTGCCGGAACAACGTTTGTATCCTTCTTTTTGTACCGGGAAGCTGCCTGGATTTCTGCTTTCTTTTTAAAAGAAAGCCGCTGTGAGCCGCTGATCCGCCTTCTCTCCTTTGCTCTTCCCTTCGCCGGTATTCATTCCTGCATCGGCGGCTATTATTTCGGGTTAAAGAAAACGAACATTCCCGCTATCGCCCAGCTCATAGAACAGGCAGTCAGAGTTTCCGTTTCTTATCTGGTGTATTTAATTTTTCTTGAAAAAGGTCTGGAACCTACGCCTGTAATCGCTGTGACCGGACTGGTTTTTGAGGAAATCGTTTCCGCTCTGTTTTGTGTGAGCGCCTCTGCCTTTCACTTTGCGAAGCTTCAGGCGGGCGCATTGGCGCCCGTTCTTAACCTTCCCTTTCGCGGCCTTTTAAACATATCGCTCCCGCTGACTGCAAACCGCGTGCTGATCAATCTGCTGCAAAGCGTAGAGGCTGTCTGCATCCCCTTACGTCTCCAGCTTTCCGGCCTGGCCGTATCCTCCGCGCTGAGCGTCTACGGCGTGCTGAC
>CAJKKX010000330.1 GCA_905200565.1 uncultured Lachnospiraceae bacterium | reverse complement strand
GCTGGTACGTTTTGCATCATCACCGCCGCCATAACGGATCCGCGCATAGGAGGTAGCAAGCGCACCGCTGACATGACGTACTTCGCTGTAATCATCCCCAAGGTCCTCATCATACGGAATAGCTTCATACTATACGCCCTGTGCTTCCGATACCTCTCTGTTGTAGTTGTTTGCATGAACACACTCTGCATTTGTCATCTCGATGTCGAGACCGCCCAGGACATCAATCGCATCGGCGAGTGCCTTGAAGTTTACGGTAACGTAATCGGTCAGTGCAAAGTCAAGGTTTGTATTCAGCATGGAGAGCATACTCTCCGGGCCGCCGCGGTTGTATGCGGAATTGGCTTTGTCAAACTCATAATATTCATCGGTATATTTCGCCATATTCATCCAGGTGTCACGCATAATCGACACCATACGGATTTCCTGCTTGTCATGATCAATACAACAGAGAATAATCGTGTCACTGTTCATGCTTTCTGCCAGCTCGGAGCCTTCCACACCTCTGGCATCCACGCCGACCAGCGCGATGACCTGTGTACCGGACATCTGTGAGAGATCGGTATTTGCCTTTACTTCACTGTTGATCTGAATCTGGGAGCTGTCCAGCGTATCCTGATTCATCTTATCCATCGAACGGTTGATCCATGCGTAGACGAACAGAATTCCGGAAAGAATCAGCAGAACGGTGATTTCAATTCCGAAAATTATTTTTCTGCGGCGCATTTTTTTGTATTTTCTGCTCTTTTTGTAAT
Organism: uncultured Lachnospiraceae bacterium; assembly: GCA_905200565.1. Next base: position 2,015 of record CAJKKX010000330.1, on the reverse strand, counting down.
TCTTCTTCGACATCTCTTTTCCCCTTATCTTTTAGTAAGCGTTTTTATTCACAAATCCTTTGAAAAAGGTCAGGAACAGAATTTTAAAATCAAGTCCCAGCGTCCAGTTTTCAATATAATACAGATCACAGTCAATACGCTTGCGGATAGAAGTATCCCCCCGGTATCCATTCACCTGCGCCCATCCCGTAAGACCGGGACGAACCTGATGTTTTACCATATAACGCGGGATCTCCTCCCGGAATTTTTCCACAAAGAAAGGTCGCTCCGGCCTCGGTCCGACCAGGCTCATATCTCCTTTTAAGATGTTAAAGAGCTGTGGAAGCTCATCAATGCTGGTATGGCGCATGAATTTTCCAAATCCCGTCACACGCGGGTCATTCTTCACGGTCCATGCCTTCTTTTCTTTCTCCTCCGTCTGAACTTCCATCGAACGGAACTTGTACATTTCAAACGGTTTGTTGTGCAGTCCGACGCGTGTCTGACGGTAGATCAGCGGACCCGGTGAGGTCAGCTTGATCATGATGCAGGAAAACAGCATCACCGGTGAGAACAGAATGATCGCCACGAGCGCGCCGAAAATATCCACAATCCGTTTCAGCATCGCGTTGAACGTGTTGGACAGAGGCACATAACGGATATTAATAACCGGAAGCCCCATCAGATCCTCCGTATAGGGCTTCGTTGGAATAATATTTCCATAATCCGGTATAAACTTTGTATGCACACCTGATTTTTCACACTGCGCAACAATACGCTCCAGCTTGTAATACTCGCTCAGCCCCAGTGTGATCGCGATTTCATCGAGTGTATTTACCTTCATGAGCTCCACAAGCTCTTCTGTCCTTCCGATAATACGGATCCCCCGGTAAACGGTCGAGCGCTCGGAATTATCGTCAAGAATGCCAAGCACCCGATAACCCCACTGCGGATTTTCCAGAATACGGTCGATGTATTCCCTGGCAGCCTGTCCGTACCCGACCAGAAGGATATGCTTCAGATTCATGCCTCTTCTGCGCATATCCCGCAGCGGACCGCGTATGATCGCGCGCGCTATGATATCCGCCGTGACATTCAGCGCAAAAAACGTGAATACAACGCCGCGCGAGAAGTCGATTTTCTTGACAGCCATCGTCATCGCCAGGAAAATCAGAAGCCCGAGCAGATTGGCTTTTATGACATTGCCGTATTCCAGCCGTCTCCCCTGCACTCTCTTGGGTGTATACAGGTTGAATGCGGAGTACAAAAGCAGCATTCCCGGAACCAGCGGAAGCAAAACCAACATATAGACTTCGTCGGAATACACACCGGTACCCGGCGCAGTCAGTATCTTTATCTGAAGGAACCATGCCAGCAGATAACTGCCGATCACAATCAGGGCATCTATCAGAACATGCAGTCGATTAAAATACTTTTGATTGTCTTTAATCAATCTGGTTCACCCCTTATGCTATCCATACTTTTATAATCATACACTGCTGACTTCAAAATTGCAACTGTCGATTGTAAAATTATTACGTTTACATTTTTATTTTCCTTAAATTTCTCCACAGTTCGAGCTGTATCCGCCAGCAATTGTCAAAATTCTCCGCCAGATACGGCACTTTTTCGCCCTCACGCGCCAGCAGGATGCCCTGCCACAGCCCTTTCAGATAGGTGCCGCCCATCCCCTTCGCCGTGAAAAACAAAAGCTTGACGAGCGTCCCTGACAAAAGCAGCGGCAGATTGAGCCAGATCTGCCAGAGCGGCATATTTTTATAAATAAGATACAGATTGTTCCTCGCCGCGCTTCCCACCTTAAAGCGGTTGTAGCGCGAGCCTGTGGAGGCGCTTCCTTTATGATAGACGACCGAGCGCGGCGCGTAGCGGTTTTCATACCCGGCGATTTTGGCGCGGTAGCAGACATCGACATCCTCCAGGTAGGCAAAATGCATCTCATCAAAATACCCAATCTCCTCAAACACACTTTTTCTGTAAATCCCAGCCCCCGCGCACGCCGAAAACACCCTGCAAGC
>CAJKKX010000329.1 GCA_905200565.1 uncultured Lachnospiraceae bacterium | reverse complement strand
AAATCCAGATAAGCACACGCCATAGACAGGGCGGTCCCCCACTGTCCTGCTCCCGTCTCTGTCGTCACGCCTTTTAATCCCTGCTGCTTCGCATAATATGCCTGCGCAATGGCAGAATTGAGCTTATGGCTTCCGCTGGTATTATTTCCCTCAAACTTATAATAAATCTTTGCCGGAGTCTGTAACTTTTCCTCCAGGCAGTAAGCGCGTACCAGCGGCGCCGGACGGTACATCTTATAAAAATCAAGAATCTTTTCCGGAATATCAATGTAACGGCTGTCATTATCCAGCTCCTGCTTCACCAGCTCCGAACAAAATACCGTCTCCAGCTCTTCCGCTTTCATCGGCTTTCGTGTCGCCGGGTTTAAAAGCGGCGCCGGTTTATTTTTCATATCCGCGCGGACATTGTACCACTGCTTCGGCATCTCGCTTTCTTCCAGATAAATCTTATATGGAATCTTCTTTTTACTCATCCTTTTCTTCTCCTTTGCCTGTTCCAGTTTTTCTCAGTATTTTCTGTCTATTTTAACACACGCACGGGAAAAAAACTATCCTTGATTTTTGAATCCCACACGCTCTCCCTGCTTTACCCTTGTTTCGATTCCCCTGCGGGAATTTTCCAGAACATCCGTATCCGGACAGACGGCGCCCGGCTGCGTGATCAGAACAACGGTCGATCCTCCAAAGGCAAAGTTTCCTTTTTCCTGCCCTCTTTTCACCATTTTCTCCACCGGACGGTTTTCAATCTTCCCCACCAGCATGGCGCCCACCTCCATCTGAAGGATTGTCCCGAAATTTGCTGATTTCAGCAGGGAATATTCTCTGGTATTTTCCTTATAAACCGGAACACGGTCATTCGCGAGAGGATTCACCGTATGGAAAACGCCCGGAATCCGCACGCTGTCAGATACCCTTCCGTCATCCACGAAAATATAACGGTGATAATCCTCCACCGCAAGACGAAATACCCAGACATAGCCTCCCGTAAAAAACCTTGCCAGTTTCCGGTTCCGCAAAAGACTTCCCACGGTATAAGCGGTATGCTTGATCGAAAATACGGTATTTTCGTCAACCGGATAGACGCCAAGCCTGCTGTCACAGGGACTGATAAAAATTCCGGGCGCTTCTTCTATTCGCCTTGCTCCGGAAACCAGCCTTCTGGTAAAAAAATCATTATAGGAAACATACTCTTTTTTTTCAAAATCTCTCATATCCAGGGAATGATTTCTGATAAATGCCGGAATCCATCTTCTGGATATTCCGGAATCAAGCGCTCTTCCTCCCAGCTTTGAAAATATGGGCGAAATCAGCGGACGCAAAAGAACTCTTCCCGCCGTATGCCCATACAGCTTTTCCACCAGTCGGTCCTGTAAGGAATCTTCCTCCGTCACCTTTCCCATGCGGTCTGCCACCAGATACATCCTATTTCCCCCTTCTTGCTTATTTATAGAAACTCAGCATCCGCCACCATCCACGCCATACAAACAGGATGATAGCTACCGCTGCCGCCACGACCAGAACCAGCAGGCACAGCTCCTTTGTTGATGGCTTCCGGAACTTAAAGTCCTTCACAAATAAAATTCCCACAACCGCAACCAGTATATGTAACACAATCACAAAAGCCTGAGGACTCGGAAACAAAGGCGACAGTACAAAAATAATCGGAAGAGCAATCGCCATAGAGGTAATCGGAAGTCCCTGGTAATATTTTCTGGCCTCCTCCGTCTCATTCTGGCGTTTCGCCTCCATCACATTGAAATATCCCAAACGGATCACTCCAGCCAGCCCATACAGCACCAGAATCGCCATGCTGTAAATTTTATCCATCCCAAGCTTATAGCAAATGATAATCGGGAATACGCCAAAACAGACCACGTCGCAGAGCGAATCAATCTGAATGCCAAAGTTTTTCTCATCCTCTGTCCGGTTCTTTTTCGTACGTGCAATTTTCCCGTCAAACATATCGCACAGCCCGGAGACTGCCAGGCAGAAAATTGCCCACCGGATGTGCTTTGTCGACGCACAGAAGATGCCGATCGTCGAGACGGCGAAACTGATGTAAGTAAGCACTACGGTATAATCATAAAATCCTATCATAAGTAATCTCCTTATTCATACGTTTTTCGAAACTGTGCCACCACTGTAAAGATCGCACTGATCAAAAGCTGGATATAATAGCCAAGCCCTCTGGAAAGCACCATCGCCGGCAAAAGAACCGTCTTAAAAACCGGTGCAAAAATTTTCAAAAACAGCGTCTCGCTGATTCCCATTCCTCCCGGAAGGGGGAGCATGTCAACGGAAACAGAAATGACCGCCTGTAAAAATACTACGTCCCATAGGGAAGTCCCGGACATGCCAAACGCCAGGTAAACCGTCCATGTCACCGCAAACAACGCCATACGCTGCACAAAAGTAATCAGAATGACATGAAAAATCACTCTTTTATGAGCCTTTAAATAAGCTGCCGTCTCCTGATAGACCTGCATAGACTGCTCAAGCTTTTTCCTCCGTTCTTCCTTGCGCTTCATCAGGCGCAGCTTCTCCATCCATCCCATGCCCGTCATCAGAATCTTTTTCGCCAGAACCGGATGAAATACCAGAATCGTCATAAAGCTTACGCAGAATACATTCAGCGCCAGCCCAAGATAGTAAACCGGAAGAATTTCCTCTAAATACTGATGCAGAAAACCTCTCCCAAAAAGCAGGATTCCAAGTCCAATCACCACCAGAACCAGTTTATACGTAATTGTCACAACCATAAGAATTACGGTGGAGACCGGAATC
>CAJKKX010000328.1 GCA_905200565.1 uncultured Lachnospiraceae bacterium | reverse complement strand
GGATCATGGTCGCCGCAAACGGGATATTATCCACAAACGCGCTGGCAATCGCGGAGATCCACAGTACGATCGCGATCATCAGCATCGCGTTGCCCTCGCTGATATCGGCAATAAATCCGGCGATTACTTCCAGAATGCCCGTCTGCTCCAGACCGCCAACTACCACGAACAGTCCGATGAAGAACAACAGCGTTTTATAATCCACCTTTTTGATCAGCACGATCGCATCTCTTCCCGCCGCGATCAGCGTGACGATGCCGATCACCGTGCCGATAGTAGAAACGGTCAGCCCCGTCTGCGCGTGCGTTACCAGCAGAACCACTGTAACCGCGAAAATAATGCAGCTAATGGTAAAATCCTTTTTGTTTTCAATCGCATCCTTCGGATTCAGAGAAGCCGCCTGCACCGCTGCCTGCCCGCCGCTCAGCTCCTTGTGGAAGCATATGTAAAAATAAATGATAACAAATACCAGGCAGATCAGTGCGATCAGACCGGTGTTTGTCACAAAATCACCAAAGGTATATCCAAGAGACGTACCGATAATGATGTTAGGCGGATCTCCGCACATGGTTGCCGATCCACCCAGGTTCGCGCAGAACACCTCCGCTAAGATCACCGGAACCGGATTAAACTCCAGAAGCCGCGCAAGCTCCACCGTAACCGCCGCAAGGAACAGAATTACCGTGATGCTGTCGATAAACATTGCCAGCACAAACGACATCATCATAAAGGTGACGAAGATGCGCACCGCTTTATATTTTACAAGTCTTGCAATGCACAGGCAGAGCCAGCGGAAAAAGCCCGCTCTTCCCATTCCCTCCACCATCACCATCATACCGGCGATGAAGAAGATCGTCTCCCAGTTGATGCCTGCCGAGCTCTCGGAAGCCTCGCCCGCCGAGTACCAGAAGCCCGGCGTGAAAATACTGCCAACATTCAGCGTATCGATCACCGCCGAACCGCTGTGCATGCAGAAGCCGAATACCAGGATCAGCATCAGCAGCCCGCATCCCAGGGACGCCAGATGACGTTCAATCTTTTCGGATACGATCAGCGCAAACATTGCAATAAAAATTACAACAGCTACAATCTGTGCTACCATAAATTTTTCCTCCTCAGTTGATTTCTTTTATGAAAACGTTCCCGTTCTCCTTTCCGAAAACACTGAGGTTATTCTTTTTTCCGTCCTGCCGGTGCGCATAGCAGACAGCAATGCTCCTTCCGGAATTTTTCTGCATATGCTCGGCACAGTGCCGCTCAAACAGCGCCAGTGCACAGCCCGGATATTCCTGTACCAGATCCAGGATATCCCTGCTCTCTATGAGCTTTCGACTGCGTGCCGCCCGCTGTACACAGGCATCCGGCATCTCGTTTCCCATCTGCTCCTCCGTGCAGATTCCCCAGTCAACAAGCATACGCTCTTCCCGGCGAATATGCTGACGGCATATCTCCTGCTCCATGCATGTATTTGAAAAATCAGCGTTTACTTCTTCCATGTACATGCCGGATAACGTCAGGATCAGCACAAGCAGACGGCACACCCATTTTCTTACTACCAGACTTTTCATAAACACACCTCTCTTCCGCTATTATAATCATTTTTTTTTAAAATGCAATTCTTTTTTTCGGAAGTGTTTTTATGTGTTCGGCAAAAAATGTCTATTTCAATTCCAGTCGCACCTTATCCAGGTATTTCGGCATCCCGCCCGGATATTGCTCCTGAAGCGCCTCTGCCGATGGTTCCTCCCCGACTTCGGAAACCTCTATCGGGTAACGTCTGCACAGCTCTATATCAAAATAAGACGCTGTATCCACTGCCGGTGTGCCGCAATCCATATCAAGCACCAGCATCCCGGTTTCCTCATCATAATCGACCGCATCAAATTCCAGCCAGTTTTCCTGTTCGTCTGTCAGGCAGAGAAAATAGTTGATTTCCGTGTACTGATCATCGCCCTCACCGCAGAAGGTCCGCGGATTACCCTCCATCTGCACACGGATACGCGCCGAGGCATCCGTGTAGGTCATATCCTGCACATGGAATATAAGATCCTCCGTTTTGAGCGTCCGGTTGATCGAAAGCGTCTCAGTCTGCTCCATAATGCTTTCCTTTGTCGTCTCAAATGCAAATGTAAAATCAGCAAGCCCGTCAACCGTTCCGTCCTCCTGAGACTGCACAAAACGGATCATCAGAGTGACATCATTGATTTCCTGGGGGATTGCCCCCTCCTCGTAAGGCGCAAGCAATACATACTGCCCCTCTTCCTCCGTCTCATAATTTTTCAGCATCAGTGTATCGACATATTCTCCATTTATGTAAATCGCACCGTAGTACAGCCACGGATGTCCCGTCACGATTCCATCCTCCCACGAAACCTCCACGGCCGCCCTGATATTGCTGGCATCGATCAATACCTCCTTCAGGGTCATGCTGACGCCGTCCTTCGTCTGCGTTTCATCAACCACTTCCGTGTACTGCCGCAGATCGTTGTCATTTCCCATCCATTCTGCAAGCCGGGTGGTAAAGCTGCTGATCGCCTCCGCCACTTGTTTGTGAAAAACACCGCCAAGTCCTGCCGCCGCTATCAGCAGCATACATGCCGCGCGTATCCCTGCCCGCCGGAAATACGGTCTTTTTTTCTGTTCCCAATCCTTTCCCGCTGCGTCAACAAAAACATCGTCCGCGCACTGCAGCGCTTCCAGTAATTCAAAATGCTTCTGACTCATAGTGTTCTCCTTTCTTCCCTGAAATCCATTTCTCCGCCTGCAGGCGCTTGTACAGCTTCTTTCTGCTCCGATACAG
>CAJKKX010000327.1 GCA_905200565.1 uncultured Lachnospiraceae bacterium | reverse complement strand
CTTTTCCTTTATATTTTTATTTGCTTTATCCATCCTCAGCCTCCTACAGAAAGTTGTCCTATTGTACTTTGCGAAAAACTTTCTTTTAAAACCTCTCCTGAAATCACACCTTCATGCATTACAATGATACGATCCACCAGTTTTGCTACGTCCTCCATACTGTGGCTTACCAGAATAACGGTGATGCCCCGTTTGTCATGGAGGTCTTTGATTGCCTGCAAGATTTCGTCACGGCCTCTGGGGTCCAGACCCGCCGTAGGCTCATCCAGAATCAAGACTTCCGGCTGCATCGCCAGAATTCCGGCAATCGCTGCGCGCCGTTTCTGCCCGCCGGACAGCTCAAAGGGTGACTTCTTATAATACTTCTCTTTCAACCCCACCTGCCTGAGCGCCTCCAGAGCTCTTGCCTCCACTTCTTCCCTTGCAAGCCCCTGATTTTTCGGCCCGAAGCATACATCGGTAAACACATCAACTTCAAAAAGCTGATGCTCCGGATACTGAAACACCAGTCCGACTTTGCTTCGAAGCGCCCTCATATCATATCCGTCCCGGTAAATATTTTCTCCATTATAATAAATCTCGCCGTTTCCCGCTTTCATGAGTCCATTCAAATGCTGAATAAAGGTAGATTTCCCAGAACCGGTATGTCCAATGATTCCAACAAACTGTCCATCCGGAATCTCCAGGCTGATTCCATCCAGCGCCTTTTTTTCAAAAGGGGTTCCCTCGCCATAAATATAACTTACATTTTCGATTTTAACTGACATAATTCTTTCACCAACTCATCTACTGTAAGGATGCCTTCCTCAAGAGGCACTCCGGATTTTTTCAGTTCATGGGCAAGCAGCGTCACCTGCGGCACATCCAGCCGGTATTCCTTGAGTTTTTCCACCTGTGAAAAAATCTCTTTTGGCGTTCCCTGCATCACCACTTTTCCGTCGTCCATAACAAGGACCTTATCTGCATGAATCACTTCTTCCATATAATGCGTAATCAGCAGAACCGTTACGTCCTCTTTGCGGTTTAGTTCCCGCACGGTACGGATGACTTCTTTTCTTCCGACCGGGTCCAGCATGGCAGTCGGCTCATCCAGTACGATACATTTCGGACGCATCGCCACCACGCCCGCAATGGCGACCCGCTGCTTCTGCCCGCCGGAAAGCCTGTTGGGAGATTTCTTCCGGTATTCCCACATACCTACCGCTTTTCTACCCGCTCCCAGATTTCATCTGTGGGCGTCCCCATATTTTCAGGGCCGAAGCCGACGTCTTCCTCCACGACCGTCCCTATGATCTGATTATCCGGATTCTGAAAGACCATCCCGGCGCTCTGGCGGACGTCCCAGATGTTTTCTTCCTTCGAAGTATCTTTTCCATCCACATAAAGGGTCCCCTCGCTGGGTATCAGGATCGCATTGATATGCTTCGCAAGTGTAGACTTTCCAGAACCATTATGACCCAGAATCGCCACAAAATCACCGCGCTTCACATCCAGATCGACCCCGTCCACCGCACGGGTAATGGATTCCACTTCTCCGTCTTCCCCATATTTCTTATATTCATAAACCAATTTGCTTCCTTCGATCATTTCCATTGTTTCCTCCAGATGCGCAAATTCATATGCGAATTGTCAACCCGCCCGCCTGTTTAGCAGACATTTCAAGGCTTATTTTAATTGATTTCTGTAGGAAATACAAGGGCTTTCTTTCCTGTCGCAGCAAAAAACACAAATCCTCTCCCCCTCGCTCTCCGCTTTCTGGAATCCTGCGCGCTGTATCAGTCTCAGGGAGTCGCGATTCTTTTCATCAATAAAGGCATAAATCGTCTTGGCCCCTAAAACCAAAAATCCATAATCCGTGACTGCTTTCACCGCCTCCAGTCCATATCCCCTTTTCTGATATTTCCCGCTTAGCATATAACCGATCTCAAGTACAGGCTCCCCCCTGTATGTTCCGTTTTCCAGCCCTGCCCTTCCAATGACTCTTCCACTGAATTTTTCAACTACGGTCCACAGTCCATATTCATAAAAAGAGTACATTTCATGGATATAAGCCAGGAAAGCTTTCCGCTCCTTCTCTCTGCATTTCGTAAGTCCCGGCATATACGCTGTCATACCCGGTTCCTGATAAATCTCATAGAATCTGTCGAAATCCTCCGGAACGCTTTCCCGAATCACCAGTCTTTTAGTTTCGGCCAGCATCCAGGGAATCCCCCAATGTCTCTGGTATACCTTCTCCAAAAATCCGGCATTCACTCCCTCCAGTCCCTGCACCACCGTCCTGACGCGGCTAAGCATCTGCTTTGTTCCAGGGGGTTCATATCCCACACAGGCAATGTGCTTTCTCCACGCCAAATCTACAATATCCTGCCTGTCTGTGAGTATCAGAAACTCTTCCAATACTTCTTTCCCCTCTGGAACCTGCATACACACTCCGATTCCCGCAGCTTCTAACTCTTCGACCATATGTTTCAACTGGCCATCCGGAAGCTTATCTTCCAATTCTACGTAAATCCTTTTCATCATTCTACACGTCCTCTTTTCCGCCACACCTAATATACCACAGATCTCCCTTCTTATCCAGACCGCTCTGTTCTGCTGCAAAAGCATTGGAAAAGAACCGCTTGCCACAAAAGGAAACTCATATTATACTTGATGGAAACAGGAGAGACCACGCTCCTCCTGAATCTATAAGTAAGAGAGGAAGAAACAAAATGACACAGAACCCAATCGTAACTATCACGATGGAAAACGGCGATGTAATGAAAGCAGAGCTGTATCCTGAGATTGCTCCAAACAGTGTAAATAACTTT
>CAJKKX010000326.1 GCA_905200565.1 uncultured Lachnospiraceae bacterium | reverse complement strand
CACCTCCGCCAGATTGTTGCAGCCTGCAAATGCCGATTCCCCGACGGACGACACACCTTCCGGTATCTCAATACCTGTCAAGGCACATCCATAAAAAGCCTGCGCTCCAATCTTCTGAATACCGTTTTTCAGTATCACTTCCCGCAGAGCCCTGCAATTAGAAAAAATGCTTTCCGGAATCTCTGTAAGCCCAGATGGAAGCGCTACCTTCTGAAGCGCATAGCACTGTGTAAACGCACTGCGTCCAATTTCCGTCACACTGTCGGGCATCGGGATCTCTGCAAGTTTCCAGTCATCAAAAAAGGCACTCGCGCCTATCGTTTTCAGTCCATCCGGAAGGCTTATGCGCTCCAGGTTATAACAGTGCATGAAAGCATAATCACCAATCGTCGTTACCTTCGCAGGAATCACAATTTCCTTCAATTTCTCACAGCTCTCAAACGTCCATTCCTCTACAGCGACAATCTCTTCCGGGAGCGTGATCTGTTCCAGCACGCCGCAGCCTGCAAACGCAGCATCCCCAATTGATCTAACACCCGACGGGATCTCCGCCTGCTCCAGCTTTTCACATCCCCGGAACGCACTGCTTCCAATCCGCCGCACACTCCCTGGCATGCTGACCGTCCGCAGCTTCGTACAGCGGTAAAAAGCATAATTTCCTACAGAAGTAATCCCCTCCGCAATCTCCACCGACGTAATCCTGTCCCGATAAGAAGAAAAAGGTGAATCCGAACTGGAACCACTGCTGTCTGCCATATCGCCGGAACCTCTGAAAGTCAGCGTTCCCGTTGACAGGTCAAGAGAATAGGTAACGTTGTCTCCATACGTACCAGTCACAGACTCCGTATCCGCTGCCATAGTATCCGCCGCCCCAGCCTCCTGGATTCTCTCTGCATCCCCGGTTTCTTCCGGTTTCTCTTCTTCATCCACCAGATTCCATTCTGCCTGTACCTCCGGAAGTTCCTGGTTCACCTGCATCCATCCAGCGTCCGGCTCTGCCGGAAGCTGCTTTTCAAGCCCCTCTTCTGCTTCCTGGCATACCGTTTCTTCTTCCGCCATCCCCGCATCCTGCACTTCCTTGCTGCCTTCCAGACGTACTTCCTCTGTACTTCCCCTCTCACCCTGCGCAAAGCCCGCCATACACGGCTGCATTGCCAGAGCCACAGACAGGAAAGCTGAAAACACCCTTCGTTTCATAACTTTTCCCTTCTTCCTTCTCATATTTCATAGTATGTGGGTACCCCACCATATCTTTATTATAGAACCCGGAAATAGAAAAGTCCACCGGAAATTCCCCTTGCAGCCAAAGGCTTATGCCTCTGATGTTACTGTTCACAGTAACCCTCTGACTCCCTGACAGACATATTTTCAAAATCTACGCATATATTTCATCATCGAAAGGGGGACAAGTGCATGACAAATCAAACACCTGTACCATCAGACAACAGGCGCGGCCAAAATATACTGGAAGAAGCCAAAAAAACCACCCTGGCAGGCACATTTTTAAAGCAGCTCAACGATCCGCTCATCTATATTCTCTTCGCCGCTGCCGCCATCTCGATCCTGCTGGGGGAAATCGGTGATACCAGCATTATTCTGGTCGTGATTCTGGTGAATTCCATCGTGGGCGTCGTTCAGGAGGGAAAAGCGCAGCGTGCCCTTGAAGCATTAAAGGAGCTGACCAGTCCTACGGCTCTCATTGACATAGACGGCGTCCCTACGGAAATTCCAGCTAAAGACCTGATCGTAGGCGATAACGTTTATCTCGATGCAGGACGGCAGGTTCCTGCCGACCTGCGCCTTACCTCTGCGGTCAGCCTGAAAATCGAAGAATCTGCTCTGACTGGTGAATCCCTGCCTGTCGAGAAAGATATTCATACGGAAAATACAGCCTACATGTCCACCAATGTTACCTACGGGAAGGGCATGGGCGTCGTGACAGCAATCGGCATGGATACGGAAATTGGAAAAATCGCAAAAATGATCAACGAAGCCCCCTCCCAGATGACGCCCTTACAAAAACGGCTGGGCGATCTTGGAAAAGTCTTAAGCGTCGTTTCCGTCCTTCTTTGCGTTCTGCTCTTTTTGATCGCCCTGATGCAGAAACGGGACGTCATGGAAATGCTCATTACCGCCATTTCCCTTGCAGTAGCCGCCGTCCCGGAGGGCCTTCCGGCCGTTGTCACTCTGGTACTGGCGCTGAGCATTTCCCGCATGGTAAAAGTAAATACCATCGTCAAACGGCTGCCCAGCGTGGAAACGCTCGGCTCCGTAAGCGTCGTCTGCTCTGACAAAACCGGAACGCTTACCCAAAATAAAATGTCCGTCAGCCTTTGCTATGTAAACGGAGAAATCCTGGAAACCACATCTCTGAATCCTTCCAGGGACGGACACTTTCTGAAAGGATTTCTTCTGTGTAACGACGCCGTCCTTTCCGCCAAAACACGGCTGGGCGATCCTACCGAGCTGGCTCTTCTGGACATGGGAAGCCTGTATCATCTGTCCCGTGAAGCCCTGGAACAGACTTACCCCAGAACCCGTGAAATTTCTTTCAGTTCTGAAAGAAAAATGATGACCACCCTGCACAGGGACGGTTCTTCCACAGTCTCCTACACGAAAGGCTCTCCGGATGACGTCCTGGGAAAGTCCAGCCATATTTTACAAAACGGTAAAATCCTTCCCCTGACAGAAGAGCGCCGTGCCGATATCCGCCGGGTTCTTGATAAGCTTACCTCCCGCGCCTTAAGAGTCCTGGCCCTCGCCATGCGCACCGGAGATCAGACGCCGCAGGAAAAAGACCTGATTTTTCTTGGGCTGGCAGGCAT
>CAJKKX010000325.1 GCA_905200565.1 uncultured Lachnospiraceae bacterium | reverse complement strand
TTTCCATCGACTGCCGCCAGCAGATATCCTCCGGTCTTTTTCCGGTAATAAAAAGCATGGTATCCAAAATATGAGAGCCAAAATCTCCAAGAGAGCCGCTCCCGGAACATTTGCGGTCCATCCGCCACTCAAAGCCGACCATTTCATTTGCCAGCCGTCCGGCTCCCATCGTATGGCGGTATAAAACAATCTCTCCCAGCGCGCCCTGTTTATTAATTTCACTCAGAAAATGGATTCCCGGTATTTTTCGATAATTGAAATCCACCATCTGCACGCCCCCTGCTTTCCGGCATTCTTTTTCTAAATCAGCCAGTTTCTCCTCCCCCGCCCCTACAGGTTTTTCACAAAGTACGTGCTTTCCAGCTTTCAGACATTCTTTTATGTATTGCACATGCGTATCATTTGGCGTGCAAATACTGACAATATCTACTTCCTTAAAAAAATCTTCCAGAGAACGACACACCTTTACTCCCTCAATCCCATATTTTCGGCACCATGCTTCCGCCGATTCCGTTCTCCTGTTATAAACCGCCGTCACATACGCGCACTCTGATTTCTGATAGCCAATATAATGTGCATAAGAAATCCCGGTCGCTATTCCCGTGCCGATGATCCCTGCCCTTAATTTTCCCATTCTGTTTTCCTCTCTTTCGCCTCAATCCTTTGTCCAATCATATACAATGCCAAGATAATCCTCGTCTCCCTTTGCCAGATGCCGGTATACCTCCGGGGCCTTCTGCGGCGGAAGCAGCTGCGTCAGCATAGGCGCCACCTGGAATCGTCCCGTCCTGAGAAAATCCAACAATATTTCAAGAGTCCGCTGCGTCGAATGCTTAACATAAGGCGTATGATATTTCGGATAGCGGGATTCATGCGCTCCTTTTACGTCAATGCGATATCGGAACTGATGAATATACTGGAATATCTGTGTAACATTTGCTTCATAAGGCGCCCGCGGGGAACCAAGAAGAATCGCTTCCCCTCCTATTTTTACATGCTGCAGATTATCGCAGATAACTTTAGAACTTCCCGTAGCATCGATCAGCGTATCCACCTTTGTTCCTTTTGTTATTTCGCTGATCGCAGCGCCCATATCATCCGCAGCAGGATTCAGCGTATAATCGGCCCCAAGCTCCTTTGCCAGTGCAAGGCGCTTTGCAGAGGTATCCGATACCAGCACTCTCGCTCCCTGAAGCCTCGCAAGCTGCATTGCCATCAGACCAATCAGCCCCTGTCCAACTACCAGAACAAAATCTCCGAATTCAATCTCTGACGCTCTCACTGCAGAAGAAGAAATCGCTGCCATACGCAGAAAAGGAATATATTCCAGATGTTCAATATCGGAAACCTTCAGCAATACGTCCTTTTCGTCTATGATCTCATACGCACTGTGTTTTCCCTGGAAGTAAACAATGTCTCCCACCTGATACTTCTTTGCTCTGTCACCTGCCGCTGTAATTTCACCTACCGCGCTGTAGCCCAGCGTCCCCGGCAGAGAAAACCATAATTCCTTTCCGGTAATGCACGCTGACTCCGTTCCGGCGCTGACCAGAGAATATTTCTTTTCAACCAGAATCTCATTATCCTGCAGAGCACTCTCATCCAGCGTATCTTCCACGACCTCGACCCTGCCCGGTTCCTCTGCCACTATTTTCTTGTTCAGAATCATACTTATTCCTCCTAATATCTTGTTACTTTATCGTTAAAGTATTTGGGTAAAATAAAAATCCCTTAAAGGATATTTACAGTATATAATAAATTAAATTAATTTTCAATTGTAATTTTTGACAATTCTGCTTCTGTATTTTTGTATATAATATCCATACTGCATTTTTATGGATGCCGGATAGACATTTTTCATTTTCTCCGCTATAATTGCTTTATCGTTACATTAATCAAAAATGAGGAATTTTTATGAATCACCAGAAAACAACTATCCGCGATATCGCAAAAGAGGCCGGCGTTTCCGCCATGACAGTCTCATACGTATTAAATCAGAATCCCAATCAGACGATTTCCGCTGCAACAACGCAGAAGGTACTGGAAGCAGCCAAAAAGCTGCATTATATCCCAAGCAGCGCTGCAAAAGCATTGCGCTCCCGACAGACCTTTTGCGTTGGCATTGTAATGAGCAATCCGCTTTCCCATCACCGCTATTCCCAGACGATCGACGGTATCCGTGACAGTCTGGAACGGCAAAAATACAATGCCCTGTTCTGTTCAAATACCATTCACCAGGACAATCTCCCGGAATATGTATACTGCTATCTTCAGCATAAGATTGACGGACTGATTTACATTGGAGAAAACGGAACAGATATTCCTTCGGATACCCAGGCGCTCCTGACGAAATACCACATTCCAACAGTCGCCCTCGACTGCCGTCATGCCGGCGTTGATATCTCCTCCGTTGATTTTGACTATTATAATGACGCATACTGTCATGCCTCCTATCTGTTGGAGCATGGAGCGTCACGACTTCTTTATCTGCGCCCGGATATGGATTCCCTCCAGGAGCGCGAACGGGAAGCCGGAGTAAAAGCCGCGCTGTCCCTGCATCCGGATGTAACAGCGGATATCCGCACAATCCATCATCTAAAGGGAAATAGTCCGGATGGTCGGGCTTCCTCATCCCTTTACAGCTTTCTTGACGAGCTGATTTCCATAATGCAGCAGACGGTTCCCTTTATGTCCGAAAACGACGCGATCCTCTGCAGTTGGGGCATTTATGTAGAAGCAGTCTATGCCAGCGCAGCTGCCCGCACCTCCCGTCTCCAAATCGGCAGCCTTGCGGAGGGGCCTTTAAATATAAGACTCTGGAAAAATCTCAGCTATACCGTACATTCCCATTATGA
>CAJKKX010000324.1 GCA_905200565.1 uncultured Lachnospiraceae bacterium | reverse complement strand
GGGGGAGAGGGGCTCCTCTCTGGAGTAGACCACCTTCAGATGGAGGATACCCCGCCGACGGAGCTCTTTACGCATGACGCGGGCCAGGGGACAGCCCTGGGTTTTGGAGATATCCGTCACTTCAAAGGCGGTGGGGTCCAGTTTATTTCCCGAACCCATGGCGCTGATGATGGGGATGCCTAGCGCCGTACACCGTGCAATCAGTTCCAGCTTGGCGGCCACAGTATCGATACAGTCGGCCACATAGTCGTACTGGGACAGGTCTACCTGATGGGCGTTCTGAGGCAGATAGAACATAGGGACGGCCTTGACCTGGCAGCCGGGGTTGGTGTCCTCTCCCCGCCGGGCCATGACCTCCACCTTTGGCTGACCAATGGTGGACCGAAGGGCGGCGATCTGCCGGTTGAGATTGCTCTCCGACACGGTATCGTCATCATATAGGTGTAAAGCTCCAACGCCTGCCCGTGCAAGCGCCTCTACACAGAAACCGCCCACGCCGCCCACGCCAAATATTGCAACTCTGGCGCGGGCAAGACGCTGCAGATTTTCTTTTCCTATCAGCAATTCTGTTCTGGAAAACTGATTTTCTTCTGTCATCACTCAATACGTCTCTTAATAATTTTCTGCTTTTACTTCAAAATAAGACTGCGGGTGTGCGCAGGTCGGACAGACCTCCGGTGCGGCGGTTCCAACAACAATATGTCCGCAATTGCGGCATTCCCACACTTTTACCTCACTCTTTGCAAATACCTCCGCCATCTCTATGTTGTGAAGCAGGGCGCGGTAACGCTCCTCATGATGTTTTTCAACCGCGGCTACCATACGGAACTTTGCCGCCAGCTCCGGAAAGCCTTCCTCGTCCGCAGTCTTTGCAAAGCCTTCATACATATCTGTCCACTCATAGTTCTCGCCCTCAGCAGCAGCGCCCAGGTTTGCAGCCGTATCACCAATGCCGTTTAACTCCTTAAACCACATTTTCGCATGTTCTTTCTCATTATCTGCGGTCTTTAAAAAGAGACCTGAAATCTGCTCAAACCCTTCCTTCTTTGCCACAGAAGCAAAGTAAGTGTACTTGTTTCTTGCCTGGGATTCTCCGGCAAACGCTGCTTCGAGATTTTTTTCTGTCTGTGTTCCTGCATACTTGTTACTCATTTTCTTATCCTCCATTTTCTTATATAAATATGATTTTTGCATCGCGCCATTTCACTGCTCTTCTGCCGCTCCATGGCGCAAATCTGCATTTTGTTTCCAAAGACTGGCCTTTGCTTTCTCTCTGCACGCCGGGCAAAGAGAAAAGACCTTTAAATCATAAGTCAGAATCTCCTCACCCATCTGTCTTCGCAGCGATGGCGTCAGATCTTCAAACAGAATATCCTCAATCTTTCCACATTGCCTGCATATGAGATGGTCGTGCTTTTCAATCCTGTCATAACGATCCTGATTTCCTCCCGTGGATACTTTTCGTATCAAATGATTTTCATACAGCTTATTCAGATTATTATAAACTGTCGCGAGAACCACTCCGGGATACGCTTCTCTTAGTTTTTCAAAAACCTGTTCAACTGTCGGGTGTTCACGGGAAGTATTGATGATGTCATAAACCGCCTTTTCATATTTTGTCATATCCATCTCCTTCCCTTTAGAATGATTCTAAATTTATTATAATCATTCTAAAGGGTTTTGTCAATAGAAAATCACACCTTTTTCTTTTTCTTTTCCCATGTTATACTTTTTTAAGACGCTAGGATTGTGGAAGCACAAAGTGCGGAACAATCCGTATGGAATCTTTTGACCCCAGCATCTTTTTAATAAAAATCCAAAAAGGAGAGCGAACCATCCCATGTCCGGACAACACACAAACAGTTTCAGCGAAAAAATACATTTAACAATCACTCCGCCTGACGAAGAGCATACCACAGGCGACCGGGAACGAATTCTGCAAGCCCTGGAGAACATGGGATATCAACCGGTTTTCATGTCCCTGGAAGCGCTTCGAATGCTGTATCCTCTCTGTCGTGACAGCGCCTGGGACATCACCGTCACGCTGATCCATCAGGAGAATTCCTGCCTGATAACCAGAATCGAAGGCGGCGATAAGACTGCTTCTCATTATGGTATCGCCGTAGATCTCGGTTCCACCACAGTCATTATGCAGATGATCGACCTGAATACAGGCTCTGTCTTATCCGAAGCCAGAGCTATGAACGGCCAGATCGCATTTGGCGACGATATTCTGACCAGAATTATTTATGGAAAAGATGAAACAAAACGCCTGCTTGAAATCACCACGGCCACGCGGGACACCTTCTCGGAACTGTTTCGGGAACTGGAAACGTATACCAGGATTTCTGTCAGCCAGTGTACTCTGATGATCGTCTCCGGCAATACCACCATGATTCATTTCCTGCTGGGTCTGAATCCCTGGACGGTCTTTTCTTCCCCCTATGCCCCGGTTACCTGTGACCCTGGTTTCTTTTCCGGTCAGGAGCTGGGACTTGATTTTCCGGGAATGGTCTACATGGTTCCGGCAATCGCCAATTATCTTGGCGGAGATATTACCAGCGGACTTTTGACGACCGATTTTTATAAAAAAGACGGGCTTTCTGTCTTTTTTGACATCGGAACAAACGGGGAACTCGTGCTTGGCAACCGCAGCTTCCTGCTCTCCGGCGCGGGAGCCGCCGGTCCTGCCCTGGAAGGAGGCATCAGCCGCTACGGAATGCGTGCCAAAGAGGGCGCCATTGACACGCTAAAAATAAATGGAGCGTCTCTCTCCTATACGACCATCGGCGGCAAAAAGCCTGTGGGAATTTGCGGCTCCGGCATCCTCGACCTGATCGCCCAGATGCGTTTAAACGGATGGATTGATGTATCCGGAAAGCTGAATCCCGCAGCCTCAGAGCA
>CAJKKX010000323.1 GCA_905200565.1 uncultured Lachnospiraceae bacterium | reverse complement strand
CGCCGGGGCGGCGGGCGACCAGCAGGCAGCGCTCTTCGGGCAGACCTGTTTTACGCCCGGAGAGGCGAAAAATACCTACGGGACAGGCTGTTTCCTGCTGATGAACACCGGGGAAAAGCCGGTATTTTCCAAAAACGGTCTGGTGACGACCATCGCCTGGGGACTGGATGGCAAGGTAAATTATGCGCTGGAAGGGTCTATTTTCGTGGCAGGCGCGGCGATCCAGTGGCTGCGCGATGAGATGCGCCTGATTGATTCCGCCGAGGATTCGGAGTATATGGCAAATAAGGTGAAGGACACCAACGGCTGCTATGTGGTTCCGGCGTTTACCGGACTTGGCGCGCCCTACTGGGATCAGTATGCCAGGGGGACGATCGTCGGCATCACGCGCGGCGTCAACAAATATCACATCATCCGTGCGACACTCGATTCTCTGGCGTATCAGGTGCAGGATGTACTGGAAGCAATGAAAGCGGATTCTGGCATTGAGCTGACGTCGCTCAAGGTGGATGGCGGCGCGAGCTCCAACAATTTCCTCATGCAGACGCAGGCGGATATCACGGGGGCGCCGGTAAATCGTCCGAAATGTGTTGAGACGACGGCAATGGGCGCGGCTTACCTGGCGGGGCTTGCTGTGGGCTATTGGAAATCTAAGGAAGACGTGCTGAAAAACTGGAATATCGACTGCACCTTCGAGCCGGAAATATCCGGGGAGGAGCGCCAAAAGCGCATCAAGGGCTGGAAGAAAGCTGTGAAATATGCCTATGGATGGGCGAAGGAAGAACAGGCATGATGAAGTGGCGGGGCATTGACGGCCCCGCCTGCTTTTTGTGCATCGGGCAATACAGTTAAAGTTGATTTTGGTATGCAACCAGCGCTGCATTTCCCAGAAGCGGGCAATGGTCGACGCGCTGAAACTGATAGCCGGGGAAGGATGCTTCTTTAAGCTTCAGATAGGAGGGCGTTACCATACCGCCAGATATCTTTATAACATTGTCCAGGGGGATTACATTTTTTGCCAGCTCTACGGTATCGTAGAGAACGCCCTGCATACTTCTGAGCATGGCATACAGCATCTCCTCCCGGGTGGTGGACAGAGTAAGCCCATGCCAGGAAGCGGTTTTGGGCGTGAGACTCTGGCGGTCGCCGGTTAAATACGGAGCAAAGGAGACGCCGGAACGGTCCACCTGGGTCTTTAGTGTCTGCTCCAGATAGTGTGTGTAAAATTCTTCCCGGGGGATTTCGCGGCAAAATTGTTTGCGGTACCAGTCAAGTGCAAATCCGCCGGCAGTCGTTGCGTAAATCTGCCAGAGCCCCGGAATAGCGGCATTGCGCAGATAGTAATGAGGGTCCGGAATGGGACGGTCTGTCAGAATACTAATCATTTCGCTGCTTCCGGCAGTGTTCATCATCTGACCGGAATGCAGGTTATGGGCACCCATCTGCGCGGAGGCAACATCATTTGTACCGACAGCCACAGGAATACCCGGTTTAATGCCGAGTTTTTGCGCCATTTCGGGAAGCAGGGTTCCGTATAGCGTGCCTGGGACATGGATGTCCGGAAACCAGTCCGGATTCATGTGAAATTCAGATAAAAGCTGCGCAGACCATCCGGTCTGTGAGGTAGTTTCATATAATCCGAGCATGGAGGCGTTTACAAGATCGATCATCCAGAGCCCGGTTAATTTTTTGTGCAAAAATGTAGTGAGATGGCCGATTTTATAAACTCTGCGCAGAACCTCCGGTTCATTCTCCTGAAACCAGAGCAGGGTCATAGCAGAGCAGCCGCCGGTAAAAGGATAAATACCGGCTATTTTCAGGTAGGTATCTTTGCCGATCGCTTTTTGGATATATTCTGACTGTGCGCGGCTTCTGCGGTCAAGATGCGTAATGATATTAGGGTAAACAAGCTCGCCGTTTCTGTCCATGAATACCAGAGAGGGGGAAAAGGTATCGTAACAGATAAAGGATATCCGGGACAATGCGCACGGGTCAAGCTGTGATGCGGCTGTACAGAGGGCAGACAAAAGACGCTCCGGAGACAGTTCCACTTTTTCGCCGGGCAGCATAATATAAGGGTAAGTCTGCGTTGACTGACACTTGATGACGCCTTTTTCATCAAGAACGGATAATTTTACAGCCGATGTGCCAAAATCAATAGATAAGAATAACATAAGGTAATCTCCTCTGACGTAATGTTTTTGTGCAGACAAAACTTTCCGGAGGATGCCGGAATAGTTCGTCAGAAGAAATTATTAGATAAAATATATGTTTATGATAATCGCTGAGGGGATTGTTTGTCAATCCCCTTTTGGCAGTACATTTCCAAGGATCGCAGAAATTTTATTAGCGGTTTTATGCAGCCGCGGGACATTCAATGCAAGAAAATTATCATCCATCCGGGCAGCAAGGGTAGAAATACTGACAGCTGCCACTGCTTTATTGTCTACATCGCGTATAACATCAGCAATACAGGCAATACCGGCTTCATGCTCTTCGTTGTCGATCGCATATCCTCTCCGGCGGGTTGTCTCCAGCTCTTCAAGGAGCTGCGGATAGGTGATAATAGTAGTTGGCGTGTATTTTTTTACATCAGATTTTTCCCAGATTTCCCGCACTTCCTTCTCTGACATTGTTGCTAACAGAGCTTTGCCAAGACCGGTATAATACATATAGTTCCGGGCGCCTGTCTGGGAAGCGATCCGGATGACATTGTCAGCAGCCACTTCTTTAAACAAATACACAATAGAGGCGCCATCGGGAATGGCAAGGTGGACAGCTTCATTGCATAGTCTGCACAATTCACGCAGATAATCCACAGAGAGACTCAAAAGATCAAAATCGGGAACAGCACGGCTGCCGATACGATAGGTGCGCAGTGTCAGACGGTAGTGGCTGGTCTCCTCATCTTTTACAACATAGCCTCGATTCATCAGTGTTGCAA
>CAJKKX010000322.1 GCA_905200565.1 uncultured Lachnospiraceae bacterium | reverse complement strand
AGCAGGAACTGCGGATGGAACGGAGGGTCAGCGGAGTCAGCCTGGATACCCTGATCGAACCGCAGATCAAGGAAAAGAAGGAGAACAGAAAAGAAAACAGAAAGCCGGAGGAGACCGGGGAGAAAAAAGAAATTGTATTAGGAGATTTTACAATTGAGAGAGACCGGACAGAGGAAACGGAAGAACAGGATATGTTTTCAGATACCAGGCAGAAGCCTTATCAGGAATTTCAGGAAGAACCGGAGGAGGAATTTATTGAAATACCGCTGTCCGAGGAGGAGAATTTCACCAGGATTCCGGTGGAGGGCGAGCCTGAAAAGCATATGAAAAACCCGCATTCCTCCAGAAAGGAACAGGAAGAGGGCATAAAGGCGGTGGCGCAGGAAATCGAGGAAACGGCCAGAACCGCTATCTGGAAGCCAACAACCGCCCGGAGCGAGTGGATCTCCGCTCTTATGAAAGGCAGGGGCTTGATATTATCCCTACTGTCCATGAGGGTGCGGCAGTTTGGCATATGGAAAAACGGGGGATTCAGACAGAGAACTTCGGGATACGGCGGCAAAGCTGCAAAATACGCTGCACAATTTTGGCGTGGAGGTCAGCGTGACAAATGTAAGCTGCGGCCCTACGGTTACGAGGTATGAGCTGACTCCGAAACAGGGGGTGAAGGTCAGCCGGATCGTGAATCTGGCGGATGACATTAAGCTGAATCTGGCTGCCGCGGACATTCGTATTGAAGCGCCGATTCCCGGAAAGCCTGCGGTCGGTATCGAAGTGCCGAATAAGGAAAACAGTCCGGTGATGCTGCGGGAACTTCTGGAATCACAGGAATTTCAGAAGCATCCTTCCAATCTGGCTTTTGCGGCCGGAAAGGATATTGCCGGAAAGGTCGTTATGACGGACATTGCAAAAATGCCGCATCTTTTGATCGCGGGTGCGACGGGGTCAGGAAAATCGGTATGTATCAATACGATTATCATGAGCATCCTTTACAAAGCAAAGCCGGAAGATGTGAAGCTGATTATGATTGATCCGAAGGTCGTGGAGCTGAGTGTGTATAATGGTATCCCGCATCTTTTTATTCCGGTAGTGACAGACCCGAAAAAGGCGGCGGGAGCTTTGAACTGGGGCGTGGCGGAAATGACGGAGCGTTATCAGAAGTTTGCGGAGCTGAATGTCCGGGATTTGAAAGGATATAATGAAAAAGTTGCGTCCATTCAGAATATAGACGAAGAAGGGAAACCGGAGAAAATGCCGCAGATCGTTATTATTGTGGACGAGCTGGCAGATTTGATGATGGTGGCGCCGGGAGAGGTGGAAGATGCGATCTGCCGTCTGGCACAGCTTGCCAGGGCAGCAGGAATTCATTTGATCATAGCAACGCAGAGACCGTCGGTCAATGTGATTACCGGGCTCATTAAGGCGAATATGCCGTCCAGGATTGCATTCTCGGTTTCTTCTGGTGTGGATTCCAGGACGATCATAGATATGGTTGGCGCGGAGAAACTTCTGGGAAAAGGAGACATGCTGTTTTACCCGCAGGGTTATTCGAAGCCGGCACGTGTGCAGGGAGCCTTTGTTTCAGATGAAGAAGTGGGAGAAGTGGTAGAGTTTTTGACTGCGCAGAATACCAGGGAGGTTTACAGCAATGAAATCGAGGAACGAATCACGAAGGTACAGATTGCGGACACGGTTTCGGGGGGCAGCGAAGTAGATACGCATTTTGTCGAGGCAGGCAAGTTTATCATCGAGAAGGAGAAAGCATCCATAGGTATGCTGCAAAGGGTATTTAAAATTGGTTTTAACCGTGCGGCGCGCATCATGGATCAGCTTTCAGACGCAGGCGTTGTAGGACCGGAAGAGGGAACGAAGCCCAGAAAGGTTCTGATGACGATGGAGGAATTTGAGAAGTATCTGGAAGAGAGCGTCTGAGGCGAAAAGCGGTCAGGAAGGGCGAAGAAAAGATGATTGACAAAAGCATCAGGTTTTGATAAGTTATATCTAAAATTTGAACATGATAAAAGACTGATCAAGAACAGGAATAATTCCGGAAAGGCGCTTAAATGAAATTTTTGGATAAAATGGAACGGAAATTTGGAAGATATGCGGTACGCAATCTGTCCATGTATATCATTATCAGCTATGTCATCGGATATGCACTGGAATTCTTTGCACCGGATATGATCTATTATCTGAATCTGGAACCGGCTTTGATTTTAAAAGGCCAGATCTGGAGAATGGTAAGCTGGGTATTGATTCCGCCGGAGGATCTGGGGCTTTTAACCATTATTATGTTGGTTTTGTATTACTCATTGGGAAGTACGCTTGAAAGAAGCTGGGGAAGCTTCCGGTATAACGTCTATATTTTTATGGGACTGATTACTTCTGTCGCAGGGGCCTTTATTTTATACTTCTGTGGCGTACAGATGCTGGGATTCGCATTTAGTACCTATTATATCAATATGTCGATTTTCCTTGCATTTGCGGCGATGTATCCGGAAGAGAAGCTTTACTTTTATTTTGTGATACCGATAAAGATCAAATGGTTTGCACTTTTTTATGCGGTGCTTCTGATCTATCAGATGGTGAACAGTAATTGGGCGGGAAGAGTGGTAATTCTGGCGTCGCTTGCGAATTTCATTCTGTTCGTTCTTCTGACCGGAAGCATGAGACGTATCTCACCGCAGGAAATTCGAAGGAAACAGGATTTTCGGCGGAAGGTGCAGAAAGCGAAGCCCAGGGGAGTAACGAAACACAAATGCGCGATCTGTGGGCGGACAGAGCTTGACGGAGACCATCTGGAATTCCGTTTCTGTTCCAAATGTGATGGAAATTATGAATACTGTCAGGCTCACCTGTTTACCCATGAACATGTACACAAAGAGTAACAATATGCAGAGGATAGGAAAAGAACATAAGATGAAAAATATAATAAGCAAATCAAAGACAAGACGCGCCGTCGCTGTAGTGACGG
>CAJKKX010000321.1 GCA_905200565.1 uncultured Lachnospiraceae bacterium | reverse complement strand
GCCATCGGATCGGCCTTTGTAATCAGCTCCGGAAGCTTTCTGGCGAACTCTGAAGCGTCCTGCCCGGCCTTTCCCATATTGATCGTATAGCGCTGCATCCCTTCCCGGACGCCATTTATACGTTTTGACCAGCGTACATATTCTTCAAACTGGCCGATAAAGTTCCGGACGCCCCCGATCTCTTCAAATCTTCCCTGTGTCTCGACGCCGCCGCCAAAAAGCCAGGTATTATCCAGGCTGTCCGCCGCGAACATCGCAGAAGTCACGCCTCCGCCGACAGGCGTCTCGGCGCTGTTCTGTCCCGCAATCGTCACCTGTGAAATCGTTCCGTTAAAGTTTGTAAAGTTTGTATGCGTCTGGCAGCTTCCCGTTCTCAAACCGCCGATTACTACGGAGTCTATGTTCTGCCGCCAGTCCGTATAGGATGTTCCTGTTCCTCCGAAAAACGCCTGTACGAACTTCTTTGTATTTCTGGTTCCCTCCGCACTGACCGTTTTTACTGCTCCTCCATTCATCTGGACACTGAGCTTATCCGGCGCGATGTTCAAAGTCAGCGTGTAAGTATTTCCATTCGTAACTTTGACTCCGGAATCCACCTGCCAGTCTGTCCCCCCATTCGCTGCTCCTGTCATCAGAAAGACTCTTCCATTTGACCCCAGGATCACCCCCAGCTCTTCCGACGGAGAAGACGTGGAAGTATTCTTGCTGCTGTTGGAAATCTCCAGCAGGTTCATAAAGTTCGATACCGCAGACGGTGTAAACGTAATCGAAAGATTAATGGAACCTGCCCCTTTGATATTATCCCGGAATAAGCCCACGTCTGCCGCAGAAGCGGAAAACACATTCGTCCCATTAAAGGTTGTGTTCATTTCCGCCGCCGTATACGACATACCGTTTTCCATACTGGAGCCTCGCGTTGTCGCCGCAGTACTTCCATAATACAGGATTTCTCCTGCCGCATCTGCTGACAGGGAAGGCGTCCCCATACCGCTTACCGCTAAAATGCCTGCCAGCGTCAGCGCACATGCTTTTTTGTAATAATTTCTTTTCATTTTTCCCTCCTGTTATCCTTCTTTACACCTGAAAATCCTCTTGATTTTTCACTTCTCCATTACTTTTTTATAAATAGCCTGTTGTCTTTTATTATAAATTTCTGCCTTCTATTTGTCAATAAATTCCCCTGATTTTCGCACTGTAATGCAACATCGTGTTGACAGCCGTATTTTGTCATAGTAAAATTAGTCTGATTCTTTACTTATTATAAAACAATAGAGAAAGGGCCCATTTCATGAATGATTTTAAAGTTGGCTTTATCGGTCTGGGACTGATTGGAGGTTCCATCGCCAAAGCCCTCAAATATTTTTACCCGAACGTATTTATCACCGCACATACCCGAAGTCTGGAAACCGCACAGTATGCGCTTGCGGAGGGCATTATTGATAAAGCCTGCACAGAAATAGATGATTCCTACCGGGACTGCGATTACATATTCCTGTGCGCCCCCGTAGAAGCAAATGCCTCTTATCTTCAGATACTGAAACCTCTTTTGAAAGAGGATTGTATTCTGACGGATGCAGGAAGCACAAAAACAGATATTCACCAGCACATCTATGCGCTGGGCATGCAGAAAAACTTTATCGGCGGACATCCTATGGCCGGTTCTGAAAAAACAGGGATCGCAAATGCAAAACGGCACCTTCTGGAAAACGCTTACTATGTATTGACCCCTACGGACGAAGTATCGCAGGACAAAATCGACCGCTATGAAAAGCTGGTACGGACCATAAAGGCGCTTCCCCTGATTCTGAGTTGCCAGGAGCATGATTATGTAACCGCCGCCATCAGCCATCTTCCTCATCTGATTGCTTCCTCACTGGTCAATCTGGTGAAGGATTGTGACAATGAAAACGATACGATGAAAACTCTGGCTGCGGGAGGCTTTAAGGACATTACACGAATCGCTTCTTCCTCCCCTGAAATGTGGGAACAGATCTGCTCTACGAACCGTGAAAATATTATTTCTGTCCTGGATGATTATATTAACAGCCTGATTTCGATTAAAATCGCCCTGGCAGAACACGACAATCACAAGATTTACTGGCTCTTCGAAACTTCCAGAGATTACCGGAATTCCATATCGAATGTGTCGCGGGGTTCGTTTAAAAAGGACTACTCCATCTATTGCGATCTGGTGGATGAAGTCGGAGGAATCGCCGCTCTCGCCACCATCCTGGCTACAAATGGAATCAGCATCAAAAACATCGGCATCGTCCATAACCGGGAATTTGAAGAAGCGGTTCTCCAGGTGGAATTTTATGAGGAAGCATCCCGGAAAAAAGCCGTTGAACTGCTGCGGCGTTATCGCTACACCGTTTATGAAAGATAACCAGAGGATAGAAAGGATCTGACAGATATTATGAAATATGCAAGAGTAAAAAGACTCCGGGGGGAAGTGACCGTCCCCGGCGATAAGTCCATCTCCCACCGGGCGATTATGTTTGGCGCATTGTCCTCCGGAACCACGGAAGTAACAAATTTTCTGAATGGCGCAGACTGCCTTTCCACCATCGACTGCTTCCGCCGTCTGGGTATTTCTATCGAGGAAAAGACCGATGCGGTGCTGATTCACGGAAAAGGGCTGCACGGTCTTACTGCCTCCATATCCGAACTTGACACCGGAAACAGCGGTACGACAACCCGCCTGATTTCCGGCATCCTGGCAGGGCAGACGTTCGAAACGACTTTAAACGGGGACGCCTCCATCCAGACACGTCCCATGAAGCGTATCATTGACCCGCTCACGCAAATGGGCGCCCGGATCACGAGTATCCGTGGGAATGGATGTGCGCCGCTGCACATTGCCGGAACCTCCCTGAAAGGAATTCACTACCAGTCTCCGGTAGCTTCTGCCCAGGTCAAGTCTGCCATCCTTCTCGCGGGGCTCTACGGAGATGGAGAGACTTCCGTGACTGAGCCGGCGCT
>CAJKKX010000320.1 GCA_905200565.1 uncultured Lachnospiraceae bacterium | reverse complement strand
TGATTTATGTAGTAATAGACGAGCCAAATGTGCTGGATCAGTCCACAGGAGGCTATGCGCAGATTGTCGCGCGGAAAATTCTTCAGGAGATTTTGCCGTATCTGAATCTTTATCCAACAGAGGAAGTGACGGATGAGGAATTGAACAATATCGGAATCACGCGCGAACAGGCGGAAATCGGGCGCCAGATTGACAGCGGAGAGCCGGAAACAGATGAAAATGGAAATATCATTGAGCCGGAATCGGAGACGGATGAAAATGGAAATGTCATTCCGAAGGAAAACGGCGTGGCGGAGAATCCAAACATGGCGGCGCCGCCTCAGGAAAACGGAAAAAATTCGGAGAGCACCGGAATAGATGCCGGCATTACAAACGAAGAGCTGGGACTGGAATAAGATGGGAATAACCTCATAAAAGCAAAGATATACTTAATTAAGAAAGCTTTTATGAGGTTTTTTATGCAGAAAATTAAGACATTTCACAAAAAGAAAATTCTGGTGGTTTTTATGATCTGCTTTCTGGTTCTGGCCTTTTTGATTGGGCGTCTGGGATTTCTCATGCTTACCCAGTCAGAATACTACAGCAAAAAGGCAGAGCAGCTTCATGAGAGAGAGCGGGACATCAAGGCCGCGAGGGGGAAAATCATTGATGCCTGTGGAAATATTCTGGCGGCGAATAAGACGGTGTGTACGATTTCCGTCATACACAGTCAGATCCGGGAACCGGAAAAGGTCATACAGATGCTGGTAAAAGAGCTGGAGCTGTCCGAGGAGGAGGTGCGTAAGCGCGTGGAAAAAGTCAGCTCGATCGAGCGGGTAAAGACGAATGTAGAAAAGGAGGTGGGAGACAGGATTCGGGAGTATGAGCTGGCGGGGGTAAAAGTGGACGAGGATTTTAAACGGTACTATCCTTATGATTCTTTGGCTTCAAAGGTACTTGGATTTACGGGAAGTGATAATCAGGGGATTGTTGGTCTTGAGGTAAAGTATGAAGATATTTTACAGGGTACGCCAGGAAAAATCCTGACGCTGACAGACGCCAGGGGCGTGGAGCTGCCGGATGCCGGAGAGAGCAGGCAGGAGCCGGTGAACGGAAGAAATCTGCATATCAGTCTGGACGCCAATATTCAGAAATATGTGGAGCAGGAGGCGTATAAAGTTATGGAACAAAAGCAGGCCGATTCCGTCTCCATTATCCTGATGCGGCCGTATAATGGAGAAATTCTGGCGATGGTAAATGTGCCGGAGTTTAACTTAAACGACCCTTTTACGCTGCAAGTGGACACGGCGGGGATGAGCGCTGAGGAAAAACAGGACGCTTTGAATCAGATGTGGAGGAACGGGTGTATCAATGACACCTATGAACCGGGTTCTACTTTTAAAATCATTACGGCGGCAGCTGGGCTTGAGGAGGGCGTGGTGTCATTAAATGACACTTTCAGTTGTCCGGGGTTTAAGATTGTGGAGGACAGGCGCATCCGCTGTCACAAGGTGTCCGGTCACGGAGCTGAGAATTTTGTACAGGGAACCATGAACTCGTGCAATCCGGTATTTATTGAGGTGGGACTGCGGCTTGGCATTGATAATTATTACCGCTATTTTGAACAATTCGGCCTGAAGGGAAAAACCGGCGTAGATCTTCCGGGAGAAGCCGCGACGATCATGCACAAAAAAGAAAATATGGGACAGGTGGAACTGGCTACGGTATCATTCGGACAGTCCTTTCAGATTACTCCGATGCAGCTTATTACCACGGCGAGTTCGATCATTAACGGGGGACGGAGAATTACGCCGCATTTTGGGGTAGAGGTAAGAGACGATGACGGAACCCTTTATGAAAAGCTGTCTTATCCATTGGGAGACCGGATTGTATCGGAGAAAACGTCGGAAACCATGCGCTATATTCTGGAGAAGGTAGTAGACGGCGGCTCAGGAAAAAATGCTTATATTGCAGGATACCATATCGGAGGAAAGACAGCGACTTCGGAAACTCTGCCCCGAAGTGCAAACAAATATATTTCTTCCTTTCTCGGTTTTGCGCCGGCTTCCGATCCCCAGGTAATCGGTCTGTGCGTGATCAACAATCCGCAGGGGGTTTATTATGGCGGAACCATCGCCGCGCCGGTAATGAAAGAGATTTATGAAAATATTCTGCCTTATCTTGGCGTGGAGAATGACGCGCCGGAAACGGAGACGGAGATGGCAGAATGAATTTATAGTTGATTAATAGAAAGAAAAGAATTATACTAATACCAAATGTGCAGGAAAGAGGAGCACACTTAAATAAAAGGTGAAGAGGTGTGAAATGATTTTAGGTACAGAAGTAATTATTCCATTGCTGACCGCATTTGTGATCAGTGTAGTATTAAGTCCCTTTGTAATTCCATTTCTGCGGAAATTGAAGGTAGGGCAGACAGAGAGAGAGGATGGAGTTCAGTCACATCTGAAAAAGGCCGGGACTCCGACGATGGGAGGACTTATCATATTGATCGCAGTCATGGTAACGTCCCTTTTGTTTATTAAAAAATATCCGAACATTGTTCCGGTACTCTTTTTGACGTTGGGATTTGGTATCATTGGTTTCCTGGATGATTATTTGAAGGTAGTCATGAAGCGTTCCGACGGTCTTTATCCGAAACAGAAAATGGCAGGGCAGTTGATTGTTACCACGATCTTCCTGGCCTATATGCTGGTTGTAGACGATAGTTTCCTTTCGATCCTGATTCCCTTTGGCGGCGGAAAATATTTTGACTGCAAATGGATTACGGTGCCGCTTGTTTACATTGCCGTGATCGGAACGGTAAACGGTGTAAACTTCACAGACGGGCTGGATGGTCTTGCCACGGGCGTCACGGCAATGGTCGCTGTATTTTTTACGGTAGTGTCGGCTGTGTACGGGGCGGGGATCGAACCGATTACGGCGGCAGTAACCGGGGCATTGCTGGGATTTCTGCTGTTTAACGTGCATCCTGCACAGGTGTTTATGGGAGATACCGGTTCGCTGGCGCTGGGCGGCTTCGTGGCGGG
>CAJKKX010000319.1 GCA_905200565.1 uncultured Lachnospiraceae bacterium | reverse complement strand
TCGGAACCACGCTGTTCCCCAGCCCCTGCAGAGTGAACCGATAAATAAACAGCAGAGCCAGCACCCAGTACATGATCCCATTCATACTGAGATAGACCTTTGCATAGCGGATAACCCCGATTTCCTCACGCCCAACAAAAATTGCCGCGAGATTATCGCCTGCGAAGAAATTAACCGCTCCCATGACGATGCTGACGCTGACCGAGATCAGAATGCACTGGAAAACGCCCTGCCGGATGCGATCCGGGCGCTTCGCACCGTAATTCTGCGCCGAGTAGGTCGCCATCGCCGCTCCAAGGGAATTCAGCGGCATTGTGGCAATGGAATCAATCTTCTGCGCAGCAGCCGCTGCCGCCACCGCCGTCGCTCCCAGGCCGTTGAGCGCAAACTGCACCGTCAGGGAACCGATCGCAATGATGGACATCTGGAAGCCCATTGGCAGGCCAAGCGCGATATGCTCCTTCACCTCCCCGGCAAACGCCTGGAAGTGACGCTTCTCCACCCACAGCGCCGGCATTTTTTTGCGGATATAGATAAAGCAGCAGATACCGGACAGAAGCTGGGAGGCGATCGTCGCAACTGCCGCGCCGCTCACTCCCATGTGAAATATACGGATAAAAACCAGATCCAGCACAATATTTACCAGACATGCCAGCACCAGAAAATACAGCGGCGTGCGGCTGTCTCCAAGCGCACGGATCATATTTGAGGTCAGATTAAAGAATACCGTCGCCGCCAGCCCGCCAAAAATAATCCGGATATACGCAGCCGCTTCATCCAGGATCTCCTCCGGCGTCTGCAGGAGCCGCAAAGCCGGGCGCACCAGAAAAAGCGCCAGCACCGTAAGCACAACTGCCAGTCCGATGCTCAGAAGAATACTGGCTGCAAAGCTTCTCTTCACGCCCTCTTCATCCTCTGCTCCAAATCGCTGGGCCGTTAAGATCGCCAGTCCGTTTGCAAATCCCATGATAAAGCCAAGTACAAAAAAGTTCATGCTTCCGGTACAGCCAACCGCTGCCAGCGCATTTACACCGATCGTCCTTCCCACGATCAGCGTATCCACCAGGCTGTAGAGCTGCTGAAAAATATTTCCTACAATCAGCGGAAGCGCAAACAGCAAAATGAGCTTCGCCGGTTTTCCTTCTGTCATGCTTTTTGTCATACGTGTTTTCGCCTCCATTTTTACAAAAAGTTCAGGTACATTATAAAGAATCTGTAAAAAAATAGAATGTACTTTCTTGTAATCCGGATGTCTTATGTTGTATACTTATGCTGCCAAAACAGATAGCATTTTTTGAAAGGAGTGTTCTGATGCAGCAGACCAATTACGATTTTACCTGCACCGACCTGAATCCGAAATTTCTTTTTTCCTCGATCGAACCGCGCATCCAGGAAGTGAGCTATCACCAGCACGATTTTATTGAGCTTGTTATTATTTTAGACGGAAAGGGCTGTTTTTATGCAGAAGATACGGAGTACGCCATCCAGGCTGGTGACGTCATCATCTTAAATCCGGGGACGCGTCACAAAAGCCTGCCATCCGGGGATGCGAAGCACGCTGCCCTGGAGTGTTACCTTGCCTTCACGGATGTGGAATACATAGGCTGTCTGAAAAACACCATGCCGCTCTTTCCCGGTCGCTCTCTGATCGCCAGCCTGCCGCTGGAGCCGCAAAAAGAACTCTTCCGCCTGTGCCGGGCAATCGAGCAGGAAAACAGATCCTGCAATACCGGACGTTATTTTATGCTGAAAGCATATTTGATCCAGGTGCTCTGCCTGCTCGAACGCTTTCAGAAGCTGGAGCGTGAAAACGCCCGCGATCGTCACGCGCATACGCAGTACGAATTTAAATCCATCAATAAAAAATACGTGGTCAGCCAGATTACAAAATATATGGAAGAGCATTACCGCGAGAAAATTTCTCTCGACCAGATCGCTGCGAATATTTATTTAAGCTCTTTTTATATCTCCAAGATTTTTAAGAGCGAAACCGGCGATACGCCTATCAATTATCTGATCAGTCTGCGCATGAACAAGGCGCGGCAGCTTCTGGATGAAAACCCGGAATGCTCCATTCAGTCGGTCGCTTCCGCGGTCGGCTATGAGGACACCTATCATTTCAGTAAGCTGTTTAAGAAATACTACGGGTTGTCCCCGCTCCACTACAAGGCACGGAAAGAGCTGTGATAATTTCTTATCATTCCCATTGACATGCGATGAATCTTTCCTTATAATTAAGAACAGGAATCATTATTGTTTTGGAGGAATTATGGCAAATATTAAATACAGCCGTCAGCGGGAATCCATCAAGCACTTTCTCGCCGGACGCAAGGACCACCCAACAGCAGATACCGTTTATCAGAATCTCAGGCAGGTTTATCCCAATATCAGCCTCGGCACCGTCTACCGCAACCTCGGTCTTCTCTCCGAGCTTGGAGAGATCAACCGTATTCATACCGGCGACGGCGCAGAGCGCTTCGACTACAACACGCAGCCGCATAATCATTTTGTCTGCCGCTGCTGTCACAGTGTGTCTGACCTTGAGATGGAAAATATCGACCATATCATGGAGACAGCGCAGAAAAACTTCTGCGGACAGATCGAGGGGTATACGGCTATGTTCGTCGGTGTCTGCGAAAGCTGCCGGCAAAATGGTCAGGATGGGCAGGATGTTCAGGATATTAAGAGAAAATAAAATATTGCTGACCGCTTGACAAGCCTGCTTTCTTATGCTATATTATAAAAAACAGTAATCATTACTGATTTTAAAAATTCAAATTATAAAGGAGAGACAATATCATGGCTAAATTTGTATGTAATGTATGTGGTTATGTTTATGAAGGAGATGCTGCTCCGGCTGAATGTCCGGTATGTCACGCTCCGGCTTCAAAGTTTACAAAGCAGGAAGGCGAAATGAGCTGGGCTGCTGAGCATGTAGTAGGCGTTGCTCAGGGTGCACCGGAAGATATTATGGAGGACTTAAGAGCAAACTTCGCAGGAGAGTGCTCTGAGGTTGGTATGTACCTTGCAATGGCAAGAGTTGCTCACAGAGAAGGTTATCCGGAAA
>CAJKKX010000318.1 GCA_905200565.1 uncultured Lachnospiraceae bacterium | reverse complement strand
TTTGACGATGACTTCTTCGAGGATGAGGATGACGAAAAATAATCAGCAGGATGCTTAAGCCGGCAAAGCCGGAAATCAAATCAGAAAATAATCAGAATCAGGCGTGTCTCGCAGACCGGGATACGCCTTTCTTGTATGATAGGAAATTGCGTCCTATCATACAAAAACGCTCCGCGAGGATGCGCACTCGGCGCAAAGGCAGATGGTTGCTGAAGCAACCGCGCCTCGGCGCGAGAATGTGCCTTGGCACATTCTTTTTCATTTCATAGGAAATTGCGTCCTATGAAACTTCATAAGAAATATCATTTGGGAGATAGAACGTGAAAAAGGGAGATATGTTTGAAGCGGTCGTGGAGACCATTGATTTTCCCAATAAGGGAATGTTATATGTAGATGGCGAGCGGGTCATCGTCAAGAATGCTATTCCGGGGCAGAAGATCCGGTTTGTGATAAATAAAAAGAGAAAAGGCAAATGTGAGGCACGTCTCTTAGAGGTACTGGAAAAGTCACCGCTGGAGAGAACAGAAGATGCCTGCCCGCATTTTGGAGTTTGCGGAGGCTGCCTGTATCAGAGCCTTCCGTATGAGGAACAGTTAAAAATCAAGAAAAGCCAGATAAAAGCCCTGTTAGATGAAGTCTGTGATTCCTACGAGTTTGAGGGCATCAAGGCCAGCCCGATATCCGATGGCTACCGCAATAAGATGGAGTTTTCCTTCGGGGATGAGTATAAGGACGGCCCACTGGCTCTTGGCATGCACCGCCGCGGCAGCTTTTATGATATCGTGAATACGCCGGAGTGCCAGATCGTGCATGAGGATTTCTGTAAGATTTTAACAGCCACCCTGAACTACTTTACAGAAAAGCATATCAGCTATCATAAGAAGATGCAGCACACTGGTTATCTGCGTCATCTGCTGGTGCGCCGGGCGGTAAAGACCGGGGAAATCCTGGTGGCACTGGTTACTTCCGGTCAGACAGACGATCTGGGCGTGACAGAGGAGTGTACCACGCCGCTGTCTGAGCAGGAGCTGCTGGCCGGCTGGCTCTCCTGTATGCAGGCACTAAAGCTTACGGGAACCTTTGCCGGGATCCTGCATATCCGCAATGACAGTCTGGCCGATGTGGTCCGGAGCGATGAGACCACCATCCTTTACGGACAGGATTTCTTTTATGAGGAACTGCTGGGCTTAAAATTCCGCATTACCCCGTTTTCCTTCTTCCAGACAAACTCTCTGGGAGCAGAGGTGCTTTATGAGACGGCCCGCAGCTATGTGGGTGAGACAAAAGACAAGGTGGTCTTTGATCTATACAGCGGAACAGGAACCATTGCCCAGATCATCGCGCCGGTGGCCGATAAGGTTGTAGGTGTGGAAATCGTGGAGGAGGCTGTCGAGGCAGCAAAAGAAAACGCAGCTGGAAACGGACTGGACAACTGCGAATTCATTGCCGGAGATGTGCTGAAGGTCATCGGAGAACTAAAGGATAAGCCAGATCTGATCATCCTGGACCCGCCGCGTGACGGGATTCACCCAAAGGCTCTGGAGAAGATCATTGACTTTGGCGTAGACCGCATGGTCTATATTTCCTGTAAGCCGACCAGCCTGACCAGAGATCTGGTGGTCCTGCAGGAGCATGGATATAAGCTGGAAAAGGCCTGTGCTGTGGATATGTTTCCTGCAACCGCAAACTGTGAAACCATTGCGCTTCTGACCCGCGTAAAATAAGGATTTGTGGGTTTTCTGGACGACTACGAAAGCCCATTTGACTACGATTTGACAACGCTTTTTTGAGATGTTGTCAAAGACTTATTGCTTTTTCGAATATTTCTACGCTGCGCTCTGCCATCTTTTCGGTGGCGTGGGTGTAAATCTGTAAAGTGGTGTTGATATCAGCGTGTCCCAGGCGCGTCTGGACATCCTTGATGTCAGCGCCATTTTCGATTAAGAGGGTGGCATGCGTGTGCCGGAGGGAATGATAATCAAAAGCCATGTTCAGCTCATGATGAATGACCCTGGCGCAGTATTTGAAAGAGTCCGGGCTGATAAATTCCCCGTTTTCCCGGACACACAGGAAATCCACGCGCTGCAGCGTGCAGCTGATGCCGCGCTCAACCGGAACAATGCGGTATATGGTATTTCCTTTTTCATCTTTCTCCGGCTTCAGATAATGATCAGTATAATATTCACCATAGAGCAGCCGGTTCTTCTTCTGGGTCAGCTGCGCATGTTTCAATGCCTTATAGAGGGCATCTCCAAATTTGATGGTACGGATGGAATTGACTGTTTTCGGTGTTCCAAAGTACCAAGCAGACTTTTCTTCTTTCTTCCCTTTCTGTTCCAGCACTTTTCGGACATCCACTCCATAATTCCGTTTCACGACCGTCTTTTTTACGGATAAGGTGCGGCTTTCCATGTTGATATCATCCCAGCACAGTGCAAAGGCTTCGCTGAGCCGCAGGCCAGTATAATAGCCAATCATGAGCGGCAGATAGAAATTGCTGTCTTCCGGAAAGCGCTCCAGAATCTTTTTGAATTCTTCCGGGCGGATCACATAGCGCTGTTTTGGCTGTTTTTCAAATTTTGGCAGTTTTATCCTGGCGCAAGGGTTCTCCCTGACATACTGCAATGGTTCTATAGCATACTCGTAAGCGGCTGATAATACCCGCAAGATTCCCAAGACAGAAGATTTTGCAAGGCCGTCGATTTTTAACTGGTTCACATATTCCTGTATGACAGCGGTGGTCAGTGATTTCAGCCGGTACTGTCCGAAGTGCGGCTTTAACCGGTTCTCCATAATGTAGAGATAACCAAGCTGCGTGTTGTATTTCAGATTCATTTTGCAGTAATTCTCAAACCAATAATCCAGATAATCGGCAACACTGACCTCTGTGGGGGTAAAGGTCTGGCCGGATGAGTTATACTCGTTCATTGCGGTAGTGCCGGCTGCCAGGGCTTCGGCCTTTGTCCGGAATCCACCTTTTGAGATGGATTTCCGTTTCCCATTCACTGGTGCGGTTTCAAAGCTGTATTGCCAGGTTGATCCGCGTTTCCTTGTTCTTAACTGTCCCATATATCATGCTCCTTTCGTATGG
>CAJKKX010000317.1 GCA_905200565.1 uncultured Lachnospiraceae bacterium | reverse complement strand
TTGAAAAGAGCGACCATCTGGGCGGCCATTTAATAGAGGCCGGCGCTCATAGTTTTAAAAGCGAAGTCCAAAAATTAAATGAATGGTATCAAAGAGAATTAAAAGAACTGAATGTCTGTGTGAAACTTGGGCAGGAGCCATGCGCAGAGTGTGTAAAAGCTGAACACCCGGACGCAATCGTCCTTGCAATCGGATCCATTCCGAGCCAGCCGGATATCCCCGGTTTAGACAAAGCAATTCTTTCTCTGGATGCTATTCAGAATCCTCAGCAGTTAGGAGAAAAAATTGTCATCGTCGGCGGCGGATTGGTTGGATGTGAACTGGCATTAGACGAGGCTCTGAAAGGAAAAGACGTTACAGTGGTGGAGGCACTGGACCATATCTTAAGTTCTGGCATCCCTGCACCGACACCAAATGCGCAGATGCTGGGCGACCTATTTGAAGCAAAAAATGTTACCGTATTAACCGGACACAAATTAGTGCAGGTAACAGAACAAGGCGTCGTTCTTGAAAACACCGACGGAACTGTTGAGCTGGAGGCAGACTCTGTCGTTTCAGCCATCGGCTTTGCTCCAAGAGAAAGCCTGAAAAACGTATTCTCTGAATGCGGCGCACCGATTTATGAAATCGGAGACGCTGTAAAGGCAGCAACCATTATGAACGCAGTCTGGGAAGGTTACGCATTAGCAAATCAATTATAAATTCCCCCTTGTCATATGGAATATCCTGCGCTATAATGAATAAGAACTGTATAGAAATTCTTCGGGGCAGGGTGCAATTCCCAACCGGCGGTATAGTCCGCGACCCGCTGTAAACAATTTGTCTACAGTGGCTGATTTGGTGTAATTCCAAAACCGACAGTAAAGTCTGGATGAGAGAAGAATTGTGTGATTTTAAAATGCAATGATACCCCGATACTTTATGTATCGGGGTTTTTCTTTCTTAAACAGTCCCCTGGCCGCGGCAGTTTTTGCCGGGCTACACTATTACACTCAATCAAGAAAAAGGAGAGAAAGAAAATGAGTACAGATGTTATGACTAACACAAAATCCAAATTCACGGTGAGAACGCTTGCGCAGATTGGTATGCTGTCTGCAATCGCAATCGTACTGATGCTATTTGAAATCCCCCTTCCCTTCGCTCCATCCTTCTATGAGATCGACTTCAGCGAAGTTCCCGTACTGGTAGGATGCTTTGCAATGGGACCATGGGCAGGCGCAATGATTGAACTGATTAAAATTCTGCTGAATCTGGCAATCAACGGAACCATGACCGCAGGCGTAGGCGAATTCGCCAATTTCCTGATCGGCTGTGCCTTCGTGATTCCGGCGGGAATCATTTACCGCAAAATGCATTCCAGAAAAGGCGCCATCATCGGTATGGTAAGCGGAACTCTTATTATGACTATCCTTGGCTGTTTCCTGAACGCCTACCTCCTGCTTCCTGCTTATTCCAAGGCTTTCGAGCTGCCGATGGATGCTTTAATCGGCATGGGAACTGCTGTAAATGCCCATATCAACGGCCTGCTCACCTTCGTTGTATTCGCAGTGGCGCCATTTAATCTATTAAAAGGTGTTTTAGTATCTCTGATCGTATTTTTGATTTACAAGAAAATCAGTCCGATACTTCACCAGAACTATTAATCGCACATGTACAAGGGGCAGCACGCTTCAGCCGTGCCGCCCCATTTTTATTCTCTGATTGCATCCTTCATACTCTTGACATATTCTTTTACATATGGAATACAATCCTTTCCATGCGCTTCACATAACTTCACAATTGCAGAACCCACGATTACGCCGTCCGCCTGAGACGCCATTTTCTTTGCCTGCTCCGGATTCGATATGCCAAATCCCACAGCACAAGGAATATCTTTCTCTTTCTTCACCAGCTCTGCCATAGCTCCAATATCGGTGGTAATCTGGGAACGCATTCCCGTTACGCCAAGAGATGATACACAATATACAAACCCTTCTGCCTCTCTCGCAATCTGCGCAATTCTTTCATGAGAAGTCGGCGCAATCAGAGAAATCAAATCCTGGCCGTACACTTTGCACACCCTGTCAAATTCCTCCTTTTCTTCAAAAGGCACATCTGGAAGAATCATTCCATCCATTCCAACCTCTGCTGCTCTCTTGCAAAAACGCTCGATTCCATAAGAAAAAACAACATTCGCATAGGTCATAAATACCAACGGGATTGCCGTGTGTTTACGGATTTTTTCTACCATAGCAAAAATTTTGTCAGTGGTTACTCCCCCGGATAAGGCACGCACATTGGCTGCCTGGATCACCGGCCCTTCAGCGGTGGGGTCGGAAAACGGAATCCCCAGCTCAATCAGATCCGCCCCTGCTTCTTCCATAGCGTATACCAACTGCTCCGTGATTTCCAGCGACGGGTCTCCGCAAGTGATAAATGGTATAAATGCCTTTCCATTCTGAAAGGCTTCTGTAATCCTCTTATTCATAAATATCCTCCCCTCTGTAACGCGCGATAGCCGCACAGTCCTTATCTCCCCGCCCGGAAATATTGATTACAATCATCTGTTCTTTCCCCATCTTCGGCGCCAGCTTTCTGGCATATGCGACTGCATGGGCGCTCTCGATCGCCGGAATGATGCCTTCCGTCCTGGACAGGTATTCAAACGCATCGACTGCCTCATCATCCGTCACTGCTACATACTGCGCGCGGCCTGTGTCATGCAGCCAGGCATGTTCCGGCCCTATGCCCGGATAGTCAAGCCCCGCCGAGATCGAATAGACCGGCGCGATCTGTCCGTATTCATCCTGGCAGAAATAAGATTTCATCCCGTGGAAAATCCCCAGCTTTCCTGTAGCGATGGTCGCCGCTGTCCGGGCAGTATCCGCACCTCTTCCCGCCCCCTCGCATCCGATGAGCCTTACCTCCGGATTCTCAATAAAATGATAAAAGGCGCCAATGGCGTTAGAACCGCCTCCCACACATGCCAGCACGGCGTCCGGAAGCCTGCCCTCCTTTTCCAGTATCTGTTCTTTGATTTCTTTTGAGATTACTGCCTGGAAGTCCCTTACAATCGTCGGGAATGGATGCGGCCCCATCACCGAGCCCAAGACAT
>CAJKKX010000316.1 GCA_905200565.1 uncultured Lachnospiraceae bacterium | reverse complement strand
CATCTCATTTTCGGAACTTCAGATCGAAGAAATGACCCGATAATGAACAAAATTATAACGATACCAAGGAGGAAAATTTATGGGTAAACAGATTACGATGCAAGAAATTTTAGGGAAAGAGAAGACACGGGAGGAGGTGCTGTGGGAGGTTAACAGAAATCCGGCGGTTTATGCTCTGTTCAGGGATATGGATAATGAGACATTTCGGGAACACTTTATACAATTCTGTATGGGAGTCCGTGGTGTTAAGATGACCTATGATTCATTTTTTAAATACATTTTTGATGCGGAAGTACATCCGGAGCGCCTTTCCAGGATGCTGTCGCAGATTATTGGAAGACCGCTCAAAGTAAAGCGGATGCTTCCGGTAGAACATCGGCGTATATCGGAGCAAGGGAGTCTTCTGGCATTGGATATTATTGTGGAGTTTGAGACGGGAGAATTGGCAGATGTAGAGATTCAAAAAATCGGATATTACTTTCCGGGGCAGCGTATGTCCTGCTATTCAAGTGATATGGTGATGCGGCAGTATGAGCGGCGGCGGCGCGCCAAGGGGAAGGCCTTTACCTACTGTGATATGCAGAAGGTTTACACCATTGTGCTGATGGAAGAGAGCGCAAAAGAAGTGAAAGAGATGGAGGATCGTTATCTGCACCGGGGAGGGTTTGAGTTTGACACGGGTTTGAAAATGGAATTTTTGCAGGAATTTTATATCATAGCTCTTGATAATTTTTTTAAAATAAAGGATAATAAAGACGATACAAAAAAGATGAGTGAACTGGAGGCGTGGCTGTATTTTATAGGGTCAGATAAGCCGGAGCATATTCTGCGGGTGGTGGAACAATATCCATGGTTTGCAGAACTCTATGAAGATATAGCATATTTTCGGCAGAATCCTGAGGAGGGGATTAGAATGTTTTCAGATGCATTGCGGGAAATGGATGAAAATACGGTGAAATTGATGATTGATGATATGAAAGAAGAAGCGGAGAGAAGGAGAAAGGAGCTGGAGGAGAGCCAGAAGGAGCTGGAGGAGACAGACCGGAAACTGGGAGAGAAGACGCTGGAAGCGGAAGCGCTAAGCCAAAGACTGGACGAAAAAGATAGAGAATTGGAAAAGCAAAGGATAGAAAACGAGAAGTTGAGGAAGCTTCTTGGAGAAAGATGAATTAAGGAAATTTTTAGAAATCCTTTATAGAAATGTAGTGTTTTCGGGCGTATAATGGGGCGTATAAAAGAGAGGTACGATACATGAGAAGAAGAACTGCAAAGGATGAGCCGAAAAGGCGTGAAAGAATAGAAACGACCAGATACACCCCACATTATAAGGAAGGACTTACCTCACAGCAGGTACAGGAGCACAGGCTGCACGGATGGACGAACGTCGCAGTGAATCCTCCGGCTAAGACGACAAAAGACATTATCAGGGAAAATACGTTTACGTATTTTAATTTGATTTTTGCCGTGCTCGGCGTACTACTGTGCCTGGTAGGTTCTTTTCGTAATCTGACCTTCCTTCCGGTGGTTATTATAAATACACTGATTGGTATTATCCAGGAGGTGCGGGCGAAGAATGTGCTGGAGAAATTGAATATGCTGCATGCGCCGCATGCGAAGGTGGTGCGTGACGGAAAGCTGTTTCGGGTGGATGCAGAGGAGCTGGTGATTGATGACATTGTTGTATTCCGGGCAGGCGACCAAATCTGCGCAGATGCGATTGTGGAGGCAGGGGAAGTACAGGTGAATGAATCCCTTCTTACCGGTGAATCAGATGAGATTACGAAGCGGAAAGGAGACCATCTGATGTCGGGAAGTTTCGTGGTATCGGGACAGTGCCATTCCAGGCTTGAAAATGTGGGAGAAGATTCTTACATATCCAAGCTGACGCTGGAGGCGAAGGTAATGGGGGAAGGAGAACAGTCAGAGATGATCCGTTCCCTCGATAAGTTGGTAAAAGGTGTAGGCATAGCGATTATCCCCATCGGAATTATTCTTTTTGTGCAGAGCTTCTGGTTTAACCATGATCCGTTCCGTTCCAGTGTGACAGCGATGGTCGCGGCGGTAATTGGGATGATCCCGGAGGGACTGTACCTGCTTGCGACGGTTGCCCTGGCGGTAAGCGCTATGCGCCTGGCGAAGCAACAGGTTCTTCTCCATGATATGAAGAGTATTGAGACCCTTGCACGTGTAAATGTTCTCTGTGTGGATAAGACCGGAACGATTACGGAAAATACGATGTCTGTAAATCAGGTGGCAGAGACATCTTATTATAAAAAGAATCGGGAGAAGTATCCGGCGTTAAAGGAGATGATTGGAGATTTTACAGCCTCTATGACGGCGGATAATGCAACGATGGAAGCAATGAAACTGTATTTTACAGAGAATACAGGAAGGAAGTCTGTCAGTATGACGTCTTTTTCTTCTTCAGTAAAGTACAGCAGCGTGACCTATGAAGATGGTGCTTATGTGCTGGGAGCTCCGGAGATGGTTCTGCGGGAGGATTATCTTCCTCATGCGGCGGAAATTGAGAAGTTTACACAGAAGGGTTACCGCGTGCTGGTGTTTGGGGAATATGACGGTAAGATTGATGGGAAAGCGCTGACAGGAAAGGTCAGGGCGCTGGGGTATGTTATGCTGTCTAATCCGGTGCGTGAGAAGGCGGCGGAGACATTTGCCTATTTTGCAGAACAAGGCGTGGAGATTAAGGTTATTTCCGGAGACAACCCTATGACGGTATCGGAGGTTGCAGAGCAGGCGGGAATCCGGGGAGCGCAGAATTATGTGGATGCCCGTACGCTGAAGACGGACGAAGAGATTGCGGATGCCGTGACAAGATATACGGTGTTTGGAAGAGTCACTCCGGATCAGAAGCGTCAGTTTGTCAGGGCGCTTAAGGATGCGGGAAATACGGTTGCCATGACTGGGGATGGTGTGAATGATGTACTGGCGCTTAAGGATGCAGACTGCAGTATTGCCATGGCATCAGGAAGTGAAGCCGCCGCGCAGGCAGCACAGGTGGTATTGCTGGAATCAGATTTTGCATGTATGCCTTCTGTTGTGCTGGAAGGACGGCGTGTGGTTAATAATATCCAGCGCTCGGC
>CAJKKX010000315.1 GCA_905200565.1 uncultured Lachnospiraceae bacterium | reverse complement strand
GATTTGGTAGTAGTTCAGGCTTTCCACGTCCCGGTACTGGTCGATGGCGGTGAAGTGGGCGTTGGTCATGCCCAGCTCCTCGCCTTGGTAGATGTAGGGCGTGCCCCGCATGCAATGGGTGGCCATGCCCAGCATCTGGGCGCTCTCTTTCCAGTAGCGGCCGTCGTCCCCGAACCGGCTTACCGCCCGGGGCTGGTCATGGTTGCACCAGTAGAGACTGTTCCACGCCTTTCCCTGGAGCTGTGTCTGCCATTTGCTC
This sequence comes from uncultured Lachnospiraceae bacterium, assembly GCA_905200565.1. The sequence goes on along the minus strand of CAJKKX010000315.1, from coordinate 2,862 downwards.
ATAACCGCTTTAAGCTCTGACAGTTTTATCTTTTTGTGATTCCATTTAAAGCTTTCTCCGCCGTCAAGATCCATATGCTCAAACTGGAACACCATATTGAGTTCTTTTCCCGAAGAGGAAGCGTATTTTTTCGCCTCTTCTACCGTAACCCCGGAGCACTCTCCTACTGTGATAAGGTCATACTTAGATAAGACCTTCCTGTTCATCTCCTGCAAATACTCGTGTACTCTCGGTCCGTTTGCGCAATATGGTCCGAAATCTCCATATCCGCTTTTCCCCACCGTTCCATCCGGAAGCTCCGGCACCTTCGATATCAGGCTGATCACGTCCATCCGGAATCCGTCGATGCCCTTATCGCACCACCAGGTCATCATATCGAACACACTTTTTCTTACAGCCTCATTCTCCCAGTTAAGATCCGGCTGCTTTTGTGAAAACAGATGCAGATAATACTGGTCTGTCGCCCCGTCATATTTCCACGCCGAACCGCCAAAGCAGGACCCCCAGTTATTCGGTTCTTTTCCGTCCTTTCCGTCTCTCCATATATAAAAATCACGGTACGGATTATCTTTTGATTTCCGGCTTTCCACGAACCATGCATGTTCATCGGAGGTATGATTGACCACCAGATCCATCATTATCTTAATTCCGAGCTCATGTGCCCGTTCGAGCATACGGTCGTAGTCTTCCATCGTTCCGAATTCCTTCATAATCGCCTGGTAATCGCTGATATCATAGCCCATATCGTCATTGGGCGACTGGTACACCGGACTTAACCAGATTACGTCGATTCCCAGTTCCTTTAAATACCACAATTTTGACCGGATTCCGTTCAAATCGCCGATTCCATCCCCATTACTGTCGCAAAAGCTCCGCGGGTAAATCTGATATACAACACTGCTTTTCCACCACTTTTTTTCCATATTTTCTGCCCCCTTCTTGTTTTTCATTGTGTTTTTTAGTATAGTATAGAAAAAGCTTTCATGCTTGCATAATCTTACCAGATAATAACACTATTTTACGATTTGGAGTGAAACTGCATGATTCCGATTTACCATGAAAACAATACGCACGGCACAGCCGTTTTTCCCCTGCAGGTATATTCCCACCATGATAAGGATGGTTTCTTTTCCGTGTCACAGCATTGGCATGAGGAATTAGAGTGGATCTGTGCAGAGCACGGCGTGCTGAACCTGACCGTACGCGGCAGGTCTTTTACCCTGCACCCAGGCGAATTTTGCTTTATTAATTCCGGAGAACTGCATGAAATTAAATCCGGAGGCCCCTCTCTGCATCACGCAATCGTTTTTAATCCGGATATTCTGGATTTTACATTATACGATATATGCCAGCATAATTTTATCCGCCCGGTCACCAGCGGTAATTTGATATTCCCCACGCTTCCCTCTGTATTTTCGCCGGAAGAATCCCAGATGATTCTGTTTCACATGCAGGAGATTATACGGCTCTATCACACGCTCCCCTCCTGCGCTTCTTTAAGCATCAAAATTCATATATTACAGATACTGGAATTATTTTTTCAGGCAGACTGCTTTTTAGAAAATACCATATCTTCAAAAGAAAAGGATTCCCAGAATAAACTGAAGAAAGTGATAGAATATATACACGAAAACTATGCCAGACCAATATCTTTACCGGATCTGGCCAAAATATGTTTTATGAGTCCCAATTATTTCTGCCATTATTTTAAACAGGAAATCGGGAAACCACCCATTGCTTTTATCAATGAATACCGGATTCAAAAAGCCTGCCAGATACTCACGGATTCAGAATTGCCGGTCTCCCAGGTTGCGCTTTCCGTCGGATTTGATAATTTCAGTTACTTTATTCGTAAATTCCGGGAATACAAAAACGTAACCCCGACGGAATACCGTTCGCACCTGTAAATTCCACATCTTTGTTTACAATTTTCGGTATATCCTGTATGATTAAGAAAAAAGGTTCCCGCTTTGCGGGACTTTGCGCTGCAAAGGAGAACATCATGTACTGTTTCATCGTCAATCCGAACGCCTGCTCCGGCAAAGGGCGGAAAATCTGGGAACGGCTTGCCGGAATATTACGGCAGGAGCAGGTCGCCTACAAAGTATTTTTTACGAAGGGACCCGGCCACGCCACGCGCATCGCGGACATGCTCTGCGCAAAATATGCCCCGCAGGCAGCAGACACCCGCACGTCCGGCAGCCCCCTCTGCACCATCGTGGCGGTGGGCGGCGACGGCACGGCAAATGAGGTTATCAGCGGTCTGCACGATTATTCCGCTATCCGCTTCGGCTATATTCCCACCGGCTCCGGCAATGACCTCGCCAGAGGGCTCTCACTTCCGACAGACCCGGAGGCGGCGCTTGCAGCGATTCTGCACCCTTGTGCAATCCGCCGCATTCATTCCGGCTGTGTCCGTGTAAACGGAAAAGACCGCCATTTCGCTGTCAGCACCGGCATCGGCTTTGACGCGGCAGTTTGTCACGAAACCTTCCGCTCGAAAATAAAGCCTGTTTTAAACCGCGTCGGACTTGGAAAGCTCACCTATCTCGGCATCGCCCTGAAGCAGCTCCTCCTGCTGCGCCCGTTTTCTCTCACGCTGGTGCTGGATGACAAAGAGCCGGTCACCTTCCCGGCGGTTTATTTTGCCGCGGTCATGAATCTGAAATACGAGGGCGGCGGTTTTATGTTCTGCCCCGATGCCACGGCGGAGGACGACCTTCTCGATATCTGCCTCATTGAAAAAATGCCGAAGCTGAAGATTCTCCTCCTGCTCCCGACCGCCTTCAGCGGCAGACACGTGGGCTACAAGGGCGTACATATCCTGCGCTGCAAAAAGGCGAAGCTTTTCGCAGGCTCTGC
>CAJKKX010000314.1 GCA_905200565.1 uncultured Lachnospiraceae bacterium | reverse complement strand
GAATAATCCTGCATTATCTTTGATTTCCACTTATTCAAAAACAAATCTAAAGGATAACTTTTAATTATCCATTACTATTTACACCTTTATTATTACTGCCCTCTCGCACCTTCTATTTCACCCTCATTATATAATCAAACGAATCAAAATAGCAACCCTTAATTCACTAACGTAGTGTCGAATTTTCCCGATATGATGTTAACCTACCCATATATGCTGTCCCTTTGTCCTACATTCTCGCTTAAAAGTGATCTGTTCCTCCCAATCACCTGCACATTCATAAAAAGCCGTTTTCCAAATGTCCCCTTCTATTGCTCTTCCCCTTCTTTTCATTTTAACAAAAAAGACGCCTGAACCGCCCTCTTCCACGATCCACGCATCTTTTTTCTATAAACTCCCTGCTCTTTTCTCACCTCAGCTCCAGCACATTATCCGCATCCCCGATCGCCAGCAAAGCCCCTTTCGGCAGTCGGTACGGCTCTCCTTTTTTCAATCTCTGGTTATTGTAGAAGGTGCCGTTTGAGGAATGGTCTGTTACCTGATACACGCCGTCCGGCAGCATCTGAATCACACAGTGAACTCTGCTCACCTGGCCATGTACCAGTTGAATATCGCAGGTCGATTTTCTCCCGACGACACACTGACTTCCCAGGCTCATCGGATGGCTGTACCCCTGAAAGACGCCGAACGCGCCATAGACGTCGCCCGCGATTCTTTGCGGAATATGCCTTTTTTTCTTTTTCGGGACATTCACCAGCACAAGAATCAGGAGCAGGAGAACTATCAGCGCCACGCCGACTGCGATCAGCACGATATATATCACCGTATGATCTTTTACTTCCTCCATTTTTCCATTCGCTTTCGTCTCGTAAGTGGTGTCGTACTTCCCATCACCGTTTTTATCCACCTTCAGATACGTGCTGGCTGCCGCAGCTGTATTCGAAGTCGCTTTCGTGGAAGCTGTAACTGCTATGTTCGGGAACTCCCTGACGTCATCGTATTCGCCTTTCTCATTCGGGAAGCTGACCGTATAATCCATCGTTCCGCTGTCGTAGCCTTCAATCTCCACATCGTAGTCCTCGTCCATATTCAGACGCAGAACCTTTGCCCTGTCCGCATTCCAGGCACCCGCCGGACTCCAGCTCCCGCTATCCTCATCATAATTATCGTAGCCGCTGTAACTTCCTGCTTCCTCATAAAAAGAATCATAGCCGCCATAGGCATCCGCTTCCCCGTAAGAACCATAACTGCCACCTTCGTTTTCTTCCTGAATATTTTCATAGGTGAGCGCCCCGAAGGAAGTTCTCGTATTTTCATTCTCTGCCTTTGAGGAAAGCACTTCTCCATTGCTTCTGACCGTCACATCTACCGGGCAGGCAATGCGGATATACACGTACTGTGTCCCGGCGATCTGATTTGCAATGTCGTCAAAGAAAAATACCAAATCCCCGGCAGAGTCCACCTCATAATGAAGCCTGGGGCTTGCGATACCTTCCATGAGCTGCTGCGCACTGTAGCGTTCCTCAGCATTCAGGTCGGTAAAAAATCCCAGCGTATAAAGATAATAGCCCCTGTTCTTCATCTCCTCCGCATACCGGAGCAACGGCGGGGAATAATCATACCCGTCGCTTGTGCCCTCGTTTGGAAGCCCGTCCGACATCAGGACAAGAATTTTTCTGTCTGCCTGGCTATCTTGCAGAATTTCGTCCGCCTGTGCAAGTCCTGCATACATATTTGTCATATCCCCTGAGTCAATACTTTCAATGTCCGCCGTCAGTTCCTGCTGATCGTCGGTCAGTCCACACTCCGTCACCGCCGTCGTGTCATAGGTAACGACAGACACCCTCGCATCTTTTTCAAATACCGTGTCCACGAATTTCAGCGCCGCTTCCTTTGTCTGTGCGAGCGGTTCTCCTTCCATACTGCCGGAGCGGTCCAGTACGAGGACGATATCCCGGCTGACGTCCTCCTTTTCTGCTTCCGGCTTCCGTTTTTTCTTCGCCAGGGCTTTTTTCACCGCCTTTTCCGCATTTACTAAGGGATAAGCATATTTCTTTAATTCCTTTTTGTATGAATCCGTCCCCTGATCTGCGGCATATCGAATCTTTCCTTCCGCCGTTTCACGTATAATCTTCGCCACTTCCGCGCCGCTCAAATCCTCGTTTACGGCGAAACACATCGCGGCGATTCCCGACACATGGGGCGCTGCCATAGAAGTCCCGCTCCATTCCAATCCGCCCTGATACTCCTTCGCTTTCACCGTACTGTAAATATCCACGCCGGGAGCTGCTACGTCCACCCGGTCTCCGCAATTGCTGAAATCCGCCATCTCATAGTTTCCCTGTCCCAGATTTTTCACAGCGCCCACGACAAGCATCCGCTTTTTTACCTCTTCATTTGGAATTGCTGAAAGATAATCATCCGCCCGCACACACCCTGTTTTTTGCGCCGTAACGACCCGGTCGGAAAAATTTTTTCCGGATTGATTTTCCTCATATTTTTCATAACGCTTTTTATTATCATCACTATAAAAAATATATCCATACGGAGCGTCTGCATCCCCTGCGTCCGCCTCAATATACGCATAAGCAGAATTATCATTTCCCGCAGCTTTGCTGATAACAAAATCATTTGCCTCATCTATATCCAGAAGAAGCTGCAAATAGTCTCCCAACTGCTTCGCTCCGTTTTTGATGGCAAGTATGGCCGCCTCATTTCCTCTGGATGCTGCAAAAGTCACCTCCGACCATCCCAGGCTTAAGTTAATGACCTTACACTTTTCCTGTGCAATCAGATAGGTAAACGCAATCTTCATCCCCATAAGGCTATCGTACGTTTTTTCTACTCTCGCAAAGGACGCCCCATACAGATTTGCTTTTGGAAATACCCCGCAGACGCCCCGTTCATCAAACGTTGCGCCGATCGTGCCGCTTACGTGTGTTCCGTGGGAATCATTCAGGTCGTTTCCGCGCATGTTGCACAGAATATCCTGAAACCTGACATCCTCATGGTCGTAGAACATATTGTCGTATACGCCTACGTTCACTTCCCGCATTTGATCTGTATAGTCCCACGCTTCCGGCGCATGAATGGCTTCCATTCCCCAGTTTTTTCCCGCCGGAGC
>CAJKKX010000313.1 GCA_905200565.1 uncultured Lachnospiraceae bacterium | reverse complement strand
TGCTCGGTTATCTCCTGATCCCGGCGCTGGCATGGTATCTTATCCGGTTTAATTTTGATGATTTTGAAAAGCTGCCGGCAGCAGGGCTGACGCTGATCCTGGCTGGCGATGTGTCTCTGCTTGTTCTGGTAATTTCGGAGTCTCTGTGGTCTACCTCAGAGGAGGCGGCTGTCAAAAGATTTCTGATTATGTATCTGTGTTTCTTCCTGATCGTGCTTGTCTCTATTTATGTGCTGTACACCATTTGCCGCGAGCAGGAGCAGACGCTGCTTTTGCGGGAGGAGGCACAGCAGCTCCAGAAGGAGAAGGAACGCTTTTACATGGCGGAGGAGCAGATGCAGGAAATTCGCAGTATCCGTCATGATCTGAAGAATCAGCGCCACTATATGAGTATTCTGATTAAAGAAAAACGTTACGAGGAGCTTGCACATTATTTTGCCGAGAGCGCACAGGAGCTACCGGAGCAGAAAATGTATGTAAACTGTGGAAATAAGAGTGTAAATGTTATTTTAAACATGGAATATGCAAAGCTGGAGCCGGATATTCAGATTGATTCTTTGCTGGTTGTTCCGCCGGTGTTGCCGTTTGCGGATGACGAGCTCTGTAGTGTGCTCACAAATCTTCTGGACAACGCAATGGAGGAATGTAGGCGCATAAAAGACGACGGAAACCGGCAGACGATCCGGCTGGAGATGTACCCGGAGGCAAATTATTTATATATCATGTGTCAGAATCCGACAGATCGGACGGAGCTTTCTTACTGGAAAGACGGCGTGCGCAGTACAAAGGAGGATGCGGCGCATCACGGCTATGGCACGCAGATCGTGGCCCGCATCGCGGAAAAATACAGCGGTTGGGCGGAGTATGCCGTTAAGGACGGCTGTTTTGCCGCAAAGATTATGATGGATATGACAGGAGGAAAAACGGCGTGATCAAAATTGCATTATGTGACAACGATGAGAGGGCGCTTCCGGTGATCGCAGGCGCTGTGACATCAGCCTTTCAGACGCAGAAGCTGGAGGTGAAGGTGGCGATGTTTCTTTCCGGAAAGGAGCTGCTGGCAGCGATGCAGTCCGCAGTTTTCCAGATTGTATTTCTGGATATCGATATGCCGGAGCTGGACGGTATTGAGGTGGGAAAGAAAATCCGCCAGCGCAGCGAGACAGTGGAGATCGTGTACGTATCCGAGTGCGAGGAGCGGGTGTTTGAAGCCTTTTCGGTTTATCCGCTGGGCTTCGTGCGAAAAAGCAACTTTTTAAACGACATTTCTGACGTTGTGCGGCTCTATATTAAAAAACATGCCCGCACGCAGCAGGCGGAGCAGCTCAAATTCAGCACGCGCTCTAAGGTAGTGGTATTGAAGCGCAGGCTTATCCAGTATATTGAGGGAAGTGGAAATTATCAGCTTGTGTATGTGAACGGGCAGAAGGAGCCGGTTGAGATAAAGATGACGATGGATAAGCTGGAGGAGGCGCTGGAGCCGGTTGGATTTATCCGCGTGCACAAGGGCTATCTGGTAAATTATCTGTATATCCAGAAAATTGAGTCAGGTCGGGTGGTTTTAAAAGGCGGTGCGGAGCTGCCGCTTGGAAGAAGCAAGGTGAAAGAGGTGCGGAGCCAGTTTCTGGCGCTGGTGGATGCGTAGAGGATATCAAGGAAGACTATTCCCGGAAATGGGAATGGTCTTTTTTTGAAATATAAAAATAGTGTTGCAAAAACTGCGTTTATGTGATATTATAAAGACATAGATAAGGAGGACGATAAATATAGAAAAGACAATTGCAAAAAGCATACGACTTTCAGATGATATGGAAGCTTACGATGCCGCCTGCAAGAAGCTTCTTGCGGAAAAGCGGATACTTGCATGGATCATGAAGAATTGTATACGGGAATACCAGAAACTGGAGATAGAAGATATCGCAGAGAATTATATCGAAGGGAAACCTCAGATCGCGGAGGTTCCGGTCCTGCCGGATGAAACAAATGCCCCAAGGATTCATGGGATCGGGACGGAGGATACCAGCCTGTACGAGGGAACTGTTACCTATGATGTCCGATTCTTTGCAATTCTTCCGGGTTCCGGGGAGGGAGTGCATCTGATCTTAAATATCGAAGCACAGAACGATTTTTATCCGGGGTATCCGCTCATCAAACGTGGTATCTATTATTGCTGCCGCATGATATCTGCGCAGTATGGGATGGAATTTACCGGTTCCCATTATGAAAAGATAAAAAAGGTGTACAGTATCTGGATTTGTGTAAATCCGCCTCAAAACAGGCAAAACACGATTACGGGCTATTCTATTGCAGAAAAAAATGTGATTGGCGGTGCACATGAAGAGATGGAGCATTACGATCTGCTGGCTGCAGTTATGGTATGTCTGGGAAAAACAGATGAACTGCCGCAGAAAGGTGTGCTAAGGCTGTTGGGAACACTTTTTTCTTCGAATATGAGTTACAGACAGAAGCAGCGGATATTGCAGGAGGACTTTGATATTCAGATGACAGAGACGTTGGAGAGGAAGGTGATTTTGGTGTGTAATTTAAGTAAGGGTTTAGTAGAGAAAGGAATCGAACAGGGCATTACCAGGGGCATTCTTGCATCTTTGAAAAATTTGATGAAGAATATGGGCTGGACCGCCGAGCAGTCTATGGCAGCTTTGAATGTACCAAAAACAGAGTGGGAAGGATATCTTTCTATGATGGAGAGGTGATATAGCCGTATCAATAGGCAGCTAGGCAGTGGCATTGAAAACGTGGCAGATATAGACGCCGTTCGTCCATGACGAACGGCATTTTTGCATCTCAATTGCAGGTTTTCCGGAAAAAAATGCCGTTTCTCCTGTATGGATGCGGGTCGTCCAGCGAGCATTGTAAATGCAGAAAATTCATGTTTTAATGTTTTTACCGAAAAGGAGATGTGAAAAACACATTTTCCGAAAACAGTTAGAAGGGAGAAGAACATGAGAAAAAGAATGAGCAGATTGCTCGCGCTGGGAATCGCTGCATCTATGGTCAGCAGTACCGTTGTTTACGCAGAAGCGGACGTTACTGCCAGCGGGGAGAAATGGTCTCAGGAGGAAACGTCGGATGGATGGATCAAGGTCACGAATGAGGGCGGCGAGACACTTGGCTAC
>CAJKKX010000312.1 GCA_905200565.1 uncultured Lachnospiraceae bacterium | reverse complement strand
TGCCCGTAACAACCATCGTTTTGTTGGACGAAGCCTGTGCCTCTTTCGTATCTACTGCCACTCTGGCGGTAATCTCAATTTTCCCTCTCAAATCATAATGCATTTTCAAGGATTCTTTTGCATAATCCATATTTTTTTCTTCCTCTCTCTGAATATTTTCTGCTGATTTTCCGCGTCGGTCCGTCCTTAAAAAGGTCCGTATCCGATCGCCACGCCAATTATGACAAAAATGCCTCCTGCCAGCACGCTCATCAAAATCCATTTCCACACAAATTTAATCCAGCGATCCAGAGAAATCCCGGCAAACCCGATGCTTGCCATCAAAGTTCCCGACAGCGGTGTAATAACATTTGTAATGGCATCTCCAAAATTGAACGTCTGTACGATAGACTGCTGGGAAACCTGAAGGACATCCCCCATACCGGAAAAAATCGGGATTACCGTTGTCGCCTGTCCCGAAGAGGAACAGATAACAAAATTAATCAGCAGGTTACAGATATACATTCCAATCGCAGATACAAAGCTGGAGCTATTGACAAACAGGCTGCTCAGTGCATGTACGATCGTATGCAGGATATTCCCATCAGTCAAAATAATATTAATACCTGTTGCAAATCCTATGATAACGCAAACACCGATTACGGATTTTGCTCCATTTATAAAGTGCTTTGCCATATCATTCGGAGACATGCCGGAGATCAATCCACAGGCGGTCGCCGTCAGCATAAACACGACCGGTATCTGATCGGACGTGCTCCATCCATGCGTGGCACCATAAACTACTATGACAAACCCGATCAAAAACGCTGCCAGAGTACAGACCTTGCGGATTGTCAGCTCTGCCGTTTCCTTTTCTTCAACCTGCTGCTTAATTCCGGATACTCCATAAAGAATGCTTGCTTTCGGATCCGCCTGCACCTTTCTGGTATACCGGATCAGGAAAACAGATGTAAATGCCCAAAATACGACTGTAGCTGCCACTCGAAGCTGCCATCCGGAAAATTGCGGCAGACCAACCAGCCCCTGCGCCACTGCAGTGGATGAGGAACAAAAAGCGCCTCCCGCCAGACCGCAGGTCATTCCCAGCAGCGCAAGCGACACACCGATCATGGCGTCACCGCCCAGATTATATCCCAGAAGCAGCGCAAGCGGAACAAACGCGATGATCGGCGTATTGATCCCCATGGCACCGAGGATAGAAAAACATCCCAGCAAAATCGGTATGATCAGATACAGGTTATTTTTATATTTTGCAGCCAGCTTTCCAATTGTTGCATCAAATACCTGCGTCGCATTAATCACTTCCATTGACGCAGCGATCATAAGAACCATTACAATAATGCTAACCTGCTTTGAAAAGCCCTGCGGCAGAGCCAGAAGAGCATTCCAGGGCGATACCGGCGTCTGCTCGATATACGAAAATGAATTGGCATCGATCGCCGTTCTTCCATTCACTTCTATGCTCTCATACTGTCCCGCCGGGATCAGATAAGTTGCGATCATAGCCAGAAAGGCAATTATCAGAATAATAATCAACTGGTGCGGTACTGCAAATTTTTTGTTCTTTTTCTCTTTACTCATGTTTTTTCCCCCATTTAAGCGAATGCGCTATATTAAAACTTTCTCACCGCGGTAACATAAATTTCCATCCTCATCCTTTGCAAACTGTGAAAAAAATTGATCGTATGTAATCCAACTCTCTTCCGGATAGTTCGCATGTGCCATATCACTGACAATACCTACCGTTAAAAGCGGTATTCCCTGGCTGTTCGGGTAGCTGTACCATGTGATAGGCCACGTCGTCCAGGTCTGGACATGGTTTTTATCCAAATGATACCGTTCTATTTTTTCAACGATGTCTTTCCGCAATTCCGGTATTAATGAAAACGGAAATTCTTCGTCCTCTGTTTCTGCCGTGCAAAAACGATCCTTATTCCCACAGATAAACAGGGTGGGAACCACGTCCTCTGTTTTTTCATATGTGCCGTGGACCTTTCTGGGATGATACATTCCGGACCAGCTTCCGCATGCCGCAAATAAATCGCCCGCGCTGCCGCAAAGTACATCCGTCATAATTCCGCCGCTGCTCTGACCGCAGGCATAGATCCGTTTCCGGTCAACCGGCAGTCTTTTTGCCACCTCTTCTACCAGAGACCGGATAAATGCCACATCGTTCACCGGCCTGCCTTCATAACTTCCATTCCAGTAAAGTACGTTTTTTAATCCGTCCGGCTTTTGCTGATGAATCCCTGCCTGCGGAAATACCACAAGAAAGCGCCTTGCCTCCGCCACTACAGACATCGCACTAATATCAAAAAAGCTTTCCGCCGTTCCGCCTCTTCCATGCATCACAACAACAAGCGGCCATTTCTGATCTGCAGTACAGCTCTCAGGCACATACTCATACCAGAGACGGTTCATTCCCTCAAATACCCGCTCCTGTAATACGGCTCCGCAGGCAAGCGGCTCCCTGTAATATCTGAGGTTCTTTCTTGTAAAACTCCGGTGCCTTCTCGCCATCCCTATGTAATTCCACACTTTTTCCAGACGCCCGAGGGTTACTTCTCCCGCATCCAGCGTAACTCTGACCTGGGCGATCTGCTCCTCATTCACCTCACTGAACCTCTTTACCGGCGACGGCATCCAGATCAGATCCGCCCCCTGCCCTTTCAGCGGATCATCCGTCACATGATTCTGCTCCTTCCAGTAATCAACCGCTTGCAGATTAAAACCATCCTCCAGATCGGCAAACGTCATCCAGACAGGCACCTGGCATTTTGCGGCCTCAATGCGAAGTTCCGTACCATTCTGTTCTGCATTTTCCGCCGTACACTCACTGGATTCCCTTAAATTCACTCCGATTGTTCCAAAGCTGAACAGACCGCTCCCCCCGCTCGCCATTTTCTGCACCGCCTGATGTGCGATCGCAGCCCCGTCCCCGATTCCGCAGGCATAAATATTATCCTGCATCGTCACATAATAATTTCTGGACTGCACCTCCGTATACACAGCGTTCATGTAATCCGCATCACTTCCGTCATCCTTCCAGCCGGAAGGATCCGCCTTCAGTAAAAAGAGAAACAGCCTTTTATCATCCGCCAGCTTTTTCAGTCCGGATTCTTCCATATATTCTGCCAGATCCACACCTGCTGGCGGAGCT
>CAJKKX010000311.1 GCA_905200565.1 uncultured Lachnospiraceae bacterium | reverse complement strand
GGAGCTATGCTTGCAGATGCAAGATCCCACATTTTGAATTATCCGTATCTGATCATGTTTCCGGGTCTGATTATTGCGTTTACGGTTCTCGCGATCAATCTGATCGGTGATGGACTGCGTGACGCGATGGATCCGAAACTGCGTAAATAGGAGGAAAGTACGATGATCGAAAAACAGAAAGCATTTCTCACAGTACGTGATCTGGAAGTCATCTATACCTCCAGAAAAAAAGTTGTACAGGCAGTAAATAAGGTGTCTTTTGAAATGAACAAGGGCGAGACTCTGGCGTTGGTCGGTGAAACGGGCGCCGGGAAGACGACGATTGCAAAGGCGATCCTTGGCATTCTTCCAGATCCGCCGGCAAAGGTATTGGGCGGAAAAATCTGGCTGGATGGGGAAGAACTGCTTTCCATGCCGGAAGAAAAAATGCTTGATATAAGGGGAGGGAAGATCGCTATGATCTTCCAGGATCCGATGACAGCATTAAATCCTTTGATGACAGTTGGAGAGCAGATTATGGAAGGACTGCTTCTGCACAATGATTATGACAGGAAAGAAGCAGAGAAAAAAGCCAAAGAGATGCTGGAAATGGTTGGGATTCCGGCGCAGAGAAGTGTGGAATATCCCTTTGAGTTTTCCGGCGGAATGAAACAGCGCGTAGTGATAGCAATGGCACTCGCCTGTAATCCATTGCTGCTTCTGGCGGACGAACCGACTACTGCACTGGATGTTACGATCCAGGCGCAGGTGCTGGATTTGATCAAAGATTTAAAGAAAAAATATAATACTTCCATGATCCTGATTACGCATGATCTTGGCGTAGTTGCCGAGACGAGTGATTACGTGGCGGTAGTTTACGCCGGAAAGATCGTGGAATACGGAGATAAAAAATCTGTGTTTCTGAATCCGTCTCATCCGTATACGAAAGGGTTGTTTGCTTCCCTGCCAAGTATGAATACCGGGGAGAAGCGACTAAAACCGATTCCGGGGACGCTGCCGGATCCGACGGATCTGCCGCCGGGCTGTGCATTTGCACCGCGCTGTGAGCGGGCGACAGATGCCTGCCGTAAAGGGACGGTTCCGATGATAGAGGTAGAACCGGGACATACATGCTGTTGCTGTAATCTGAAGCAGGAGGAATAGTGGAATGTCGTTAATTGAAGTACGTAATCTGAAAAAATATTTTAAAGTGCCGACAGGTATAAACCATGCTGTAGATGATGTGTCTTTTACGATTGAAAAGGGAGAGACGCTGGGAGTGGTTGGAGAATCCGGATGCGGAAAAAGTACACTTGGGCGGACGATTATCCATCTGCAGGAAGCAACAGACGGACAGATTTTTCTGAATGGAGAGGATATCACTCATGTAAAGGGGAAAAAGCTGAATGAGATCCGCGATAAAATGCAGATCGTATTCCAGGATCCCTATTCCAGTCTGAATCCGCGTATCCGTATTGAATCCATAATCAAAGAGCCGCTGAAGCATTCCGGAAAATATCATGGAAAAGCAGAAATACAGCGGCAGGCGGAAAAGCTGATGGAACTGGTAGGTATAGACGAACGCCTGCGGCAGTCTTATCCGCATGAACTTGACGGCGGAAGACGCCAGAGGGTGGGCATCGCGCGTGCGCTTGCGCTGGATCCGGAATTTATTGTATGTGATGAGCCGGTATCTGCACTGGACGTTTCTATTCAGGCACAGGTACTGAATCTTTTGATGGATCTGCAGGAGCAGATGGGTGTTGCGTATATGTTTGTCACACATGATCTTTCCGTGGTGCGTCATATTTCAAATCACATCTGCGTGATGTACCTCGGACAGCTTGTAGAAAAAGCGCCTACGGAAGAACTGTTTTCCAATACGCTGCATCCTTATACAAAAGCGCTTTTGTCGGCGATCCCGTCCACGGATATTTTTCACCCGATGCAGCGTCTGCAGCTGAAAGGCGAGATTACTTCGCCGATTAATCCCAGACCGGGATGCCGGTTTGCAGCGCGCTGCCCGTATGCAACAGAAGCCTGCCGGCAGCCGCAGGAGCTGACAGAGGTGGAGCCAGGGCATTTCGTTTCCTGCTGCAGGGTAAAGGAAATTAACTAGAAGAGGAAAAACACATGGGTAACAGAGAAGTTTTTATGTATGTCAGCTCGTGGAATGAGCATGGCGGTGTTCCGGGGCTTGGCAGATATACAGTGGATCAGGAAAGAGGTGAGATTACCTTTCTGGAAATGATCAGTGAGACAGAGTCGTTTAATGCATCACTGGTAGATGATGTGCGGGGAAAGCTTTATGTAAACAATGAAGTACCGTGTTTCCCGGGTGCACCCTATGCATCGGGAAGGATTTTTATATATGATCTCGACCCGCATACAGGGCGGGCGAAGGAAGCCGGGCGGCTGGTGACGGAATGTCCGAATCCCGCTTATCTGAGTATTGATTCCACAGGACAATATTTATTTGAGGCGCATCATTCCCTGTCTTTTTCAATGGCAAGGCATTCACGGGGGACAGATGGAATCGTGGAAACGTCCTGTGCATGGCCGGAGGCGGATGTGCAGGTGTATCGCCTGGATAAGGATGGAATGCCTGCTGAACTGGTAGAAAATATTGATCATGCACACGATTGTGAGGCACATCCGCATTCTGCGGTCGTTTCGCCTTCCGGAAGACTGCTGGCGGTAGCAGACAAGGGAACGGGTTATCTGTATTTATATACGTTTGACTATGAAAAAAAGCAGATGATTCTGCTGAATAAGATGCTGACAGACCGGGAAGGCGCTTCGCCGCGCTATGTATTGTTTCATCCGGAAAAGCCCTTTTTGTTTGTGAATCATGAAGCATCTTATGATGGTAAATGCTATGTGACTGCTTTCCGGTATCGGGAGGATGGGCAGTTAGAGCGCATCTGCGTGGTCAATGCACTGGATCAGTCGCTGCCGGTAAAGACGGATACGAGGCTGGAACAGCAGGGGTTCGTGATGGACAGGACGGGAACATATCTGTATACACTGATCAATGCGGCTGATGTGATCGGCGTACTGCGGGTAGATCAGGAGGACGGCAGCCTGGAGGTTCTGCAGAACCTTCCGGTTCCCGGTGTACGACCGCGCGGTCTGGCAATTTTTCCAAATGGGAAATATATCCTGTCTTCCTGTCTGGTAGGCGTC
>CAJKKX010000310.1 GCA_905200565.1 uncultured Lachnospiraceae bacterium | reverse complement strand
TTCCACCCGCCATAGCATTAAATACATTCGGCAGCGTAATAAATATCAGGCTTGGACCACTGTCCGGCTGTACGCCATATGCAAAGCACGCCGGGAAAATGATAAGTCCCGCCATCAAAGCAACCAGCGTATCTAACACCGTCACACTGACTGCCTCTCCGGTAAGCGCCCGTTCTTTTCCAATATAGCTTCCAAAAATTGCAAGCGCTCCGATTCCCAGACTCAAAGTAAAAAATGCCTGCCCCATCGCCGCATAGATGACTTCTCCTGCGCCCGCCTCAAAAAGCTTTCCAAAGTCCGGCGACAAATAGAACCTTAATCCTTTCTCGCCTCCCGGCAAAAGAGCTGACCGTACTGCAAGCACGATCATCAGCAACAAGAGACATAACATCATGCCCTTAGTAATCTTTTCCACGCCATTTTTCAGGCCTTTCGCACAGATTCCAAAAGCAATTATGACAATCAGTATCATAAATCCCGCCATCAGCCAGGGCTGTCCTGTCAATTCTGCAAACGCAGCTCCTACCTGCCCGGTATCCAGCCCTTCAAATCTCCCGGCTGCCATTTTCAGAAAATACAGAAGCATCCAGCCGCCAATCGTCGTATAAAACATCATCAGCAGATAATTTCCTGCCATCGCTCCCCATTTGTACCAGTGCCATTTCGTTCCCCTCGGCTCCAGCACATCAAAAGACAGCGCCGCACTCTTCTGGCTGCCTCTTCCGACTGCAAACTCCATAACCATAATGGGCAGTCCTAAAATCACCAGAAAGAACAGATACAGCAGCACAAAGGCCGCGCCGCCATATTTTCCTGTAATATACGGAAATCTCCATACATTTCCCAGGCCAATGGCACATCCTGCAGAAATCAGGATAAATCCCAGCCTGGACCCAAACTTTTCTCTTTCCATATCTTTTCTCCTTCGTCTTATTTCTGTTCTAAATAGTATACAACATTTTCCACTACAAAAAAAGCCAAATTTCATAGATCACAAAATTTGTCATCGCTTTAAAATTATAATGTATTAATGTGATAAATTTCACATTGACAGAAAGCCGCACATATCGTATAGTTATTCGAAAAGCAAAAAAGGAGATTTTTCACAATATTATGAAACGGGTCTTTACATATATCGCGTCACCGGAAACATCCGGCATTACGATTGAACAGTTTCTTCGGAGAAAAGGATATTCCCGCCATATTCTGACGCATTTGAAACAAACAGAGAACGGTATCTGCAAAAATGGTATCTGGGCCTACGCAAACCAGCGTATGAAACCAGGCGACTGTCTGACGGTCACTCTGCTTGAAGAAAAATCTTCGGAAAACATCGTTCCGGTTCCTATGCCTCTTTCTATTGTTTATGAGGATGCGGACCTGATGATTCTCAACAAACCGGCGGATACTCCGATTCATCCCTCCGTGAACAATTATGAAAATACTCTCGCAAACGGCATTTCCTGGTATTTTTACGCTCAGGGAATCCCTTTCGTATACCGCTGCATCAACCGGCTTGACCGGGATACGACCGGCCTTCTGATTCTTGCAAAGCATATGTACAGCGCCGCCCTTCTCTCCAAAATGGCTGCGAACCGTGAAATCCACCGGGAATATCTGGCGATTGCGTCAGGTCTTCTTCCGGTATCCGGCGTCATAGACGCTCCGATCTCCAGGAAGAATGGTTCCGCCATTGAGCGGTGCGTAGATTTTTCATGCGGCGAACAGGCCATCACTCATTTTCAAAGAGAAGCTTTCAAAGATGATTGTTCTCTTGTCCGTCTGAAACTGGAGACAGGGCGTACGCACCAGATTCGCGTTCATATGAAGTACCTGGGACATCCTCTGATCGGCGATTTCCTGTACTGCGCCGATTATCCCGAACAGCAAAAGAGAATGCAGCGCCAGGCGCTGCATTCCCATCATCTTCAGTTCCTTCATCCAATCACCGGAAAAGAAATGAGCTTTACGGCTCCCCTCCCGCCGGATATGGAATGGATTCTTTAAGGATTGTTTCTATCTTATTCTATCTGGAAATCCTACCTTACGCTGCACCTTCCGCAAGGTCTTGGCAGCGTAATAGTTTGCTTTTTCCGCATTGTTTTTAATCACAGAATCAATATAGGCTTTGTCTTTCTCAAGCTCCGCCATTCTGTCCTGAATTGGTTTCAGAACCGATACCACAGCCTCTCCTACTGCCATTTTCAGTTCGCCGTATCCTTTCCCGTCAAACTCTTTTATCGTATCCTCCGGCGTTTTTCCAGTGCAGGCCGAATAAATATCAATCAGATTCTTAATTCCTGGTTGTTCGTCACGATATAAAATCTGCGCTTCGGAATCCGTAACGGCACGTTTGCACTTTCTCATAATCGTATCCAGATCATCCATCAGGTAAATGCTGGCATTCGGGTTCTCATCCGACTTGGACATTTTCTTTGACGGGTCCTGAAGACTCATGATCTTTGCCCCCGTCTTTCCGATATAGGCTTCGGGAACCGTAAACACATCACCGTAAATATTATTAAATCTCTGGGCAATGTCCCTGGTAAGCTCCAGATGCTGCATCTGGTCAATTCCGACCGGAACGACATCCGCCTGATAAAGCAGAATATCAGACGCCATCAGAACCGGGTAGGTAAACAGCCCCGCATTGATATTATCTGCGTGCTTCGACGATTTATCTTTGAACTGTGTCATACGGTTCAGTTCGCCCATATATGTGAAGCAATTCAGAATCCAGGACAGTTCCGCATGTCCTGAAACGTGTGACTGATAGTAAATGCAGTTCTTCTCCGGGTCAAGTCCCGCTGCAATATATAGAGTCAAAAGGGCTCTCGCTCTTTTCCTGAGTTCCGCAGGATTCTGGCGAACCGTGATAGAATGCAGATCTACCACACTGTAAAAACACTCATATTCATCACTCAGCGTCAGCCAGTTTTTCAGCGCTCCCAGATAATTTCCAAGCGTCAGATTCCCTGTCGCCTGCATCCCGCTGAACAGTATCTTTTTATTATTTATCATATCCGTAATCTCCTCCGTTTCGCCGCTCAAATTAGTCTTATTCTATCACCTGCCCTGTAGAAAGTCAATTATACGGTTGAACTTCCCGCAATTTATCGGTATACTGTAACCAGATGTAACTATTCAGAGCAGGTCGAAGCACTTGCTG
>CAJKKX010000309.1 GCA_905200565.1 uncultured Lachnospiraceae bacterium | reverse complement strand
TCTCAGCAGCAAGCGCTTCGACCTGTTCTGAATCGTTACGTTTTTCTTTTCTCTGTACTGCCGCTGCCGTTCCACAGAAAAGGGCGGCGCACAGAAAGCTTAACAGCGTTCCCATCCACAGTCCGGGCGGAGTGTAATCCATAGAAATCTCATGCACCCCGGCCTCCAGGTCTACCCCTGTCAGAGCGCCGCCTACCCGGTATGGCGTAACCTCCTGCCCGTCCACCTTCACGTTCCATCCTTCATCATAAGGAACGGAAAGTAAAAGCGTCCCGCTTTCCTTTGCCGTGATGCTTCCCCGGATTTTTCCGTCCTCAAACACGGAAAGCTCCATCTGTTCATCCGCCAGAAACGCATACATTTCTTCATAGTCTGCCTGATCGCAGACCCAGGCGTTTGCGTCCGCACTCGTCTGGCCATCTTTCAGGGTCGCTTTCAGGGTCGCGGTCGTATCTTCTTCAAAATATCCCAAATCATAAAGATGATCGGAGAATTTATTATAGCTCTTTGAATACTGCGGCGTGGTAATCTCCAGTTTTTCCACTGCCGCCGGAAGATCAAGGTATACCTGCTTTCCGGCTGGCAGAATCACGGTATAGGTCTCTCCATCCGACATTTCAATATTCTGATTCAAAAAGAAAATCGGGTGATATCCGGTCGCCATCTGTACAAACTGATTCTGCACCTCCATCGGGTCATCCGCTTCATCCACTTCCCAGTTTCTGATTTCCGCATTGACCATAAATCCCAGAGAAAGCGCCCCCGTATTCTGATACATGGCCAGGGGTTCCTCATAGTCAACCTTCTCCATCTGATAAAGCCTGTCAGAATCTGTTTTTGACACGATATATTTTACACCAAATATATCATTTGCCAGCTTTGTAAAGCCATTATATCCATTTTTATTCGTCCTGGCCTCGATACCAAGCCCCTTGCACAGATCCACCGTAGCCGCAGGCATGGTAGAAGAAAACAGTACCACGCCATTCCCGCCCAGGAACATGTTCTCATTTCTCATCCGGTTACTGTCGATTTCCATTCGGAAAAAGCCGTCGTCCTCTCTTCGGGCGATCATTTTCTCATACGCCTTCTGCTCGTCCAGATAAGTACTTCTTCCAATGGTTCCGTTCATACACACCCCCACAACGCCCGTGGCGATCATTTCCACAATCGTCATGGAAAGAAAAATGACACGGAAGGTATATTCTCTCATCTTTCTCCTGCTTCGATAGGTCAGGAGCACAATACTGTACGCCGCCAGTAAAAGAATCGTGGCGGCATAGACATAAACCTCCCGCTCTCCAAGCCCCGTCCACGCCGCATACACGGCAAACGCCATTGGCGGCACACAGGCGAGCGCCGTCCGGTGCCAGGACAGACGCCGCAGATCGGTCATCACATCGAAGCCGACTAAAAGAAGCAGCGCGATATACAGAAAAGCAAACCGGTTCGGAAGCCCGTTCTGCACATGAAAGCCATGCCAGATAAAATTCAGTACGCTTATATCAAAGCTGGCATACAAAAAACCGATGAAAAGCAGCTTTGAAATCCGCTCCCTCTTTGTCCTCTTTTTGTCCAGCGCATAAAGACATGCCAGAATCATCGTCACCACTCCGCAGAACGCATTGACCCCGATCTGGTCATCCGCAATGTTGATCGGTTCTACGAAAGCAAACTGGCTGGTAAGCTGCGACAGATTCTGCACATAAAATTTCATTGGGGACGGAAACGTATTCTGCGCAGACTCGGTCGTGCCAAGTCCCAGAAAAGCAGGAAGAAGCACGATCGCCGCCATTCCTCCCGCCAGCAGGGAATACCATGCAAACGTCATGCAGGATTGAAAGATCTTTTTTCCTGAAAACTCTCTCACTGAAATCCACTGCACCAGAAAATACAGGCAGGAAAACAGACAGAGCATAAACCCAATATAGTAATTGCTGTACAGCCCGTAAAACAAGGCCAGGCAGTAAAGCGATTTCTTCTTTTCTCCTTTTACGATCCGCTCGATTCCCTTCATAATCAGAGGAAGCATGGCGATGCTGTCCAGCCACATCAGATTAAAATAGTATCCAATGAGAAAGCTGCTAAGCCCGAACATGACGCCAAATGCGATGGGATAATAACTCCTTCCTTTCTCCCGCTCTGTGAAATACCAGGTCATCGTAAGACCGCACAGCCCGATTTTGAGTACGATAAAGAGCGCCATGACGTCCATCATATGCTCCTTTGGAAAAAGACTGACCAGAAAATTTAACGGACTTGCCAGATAGTAGGCGAAAGTCGCCCAGAAATTATATCCCAGCCCGCCCCCGAAAGAATACAGCAGGGACTCGGAATTTACCAGCTTCTCATGAAATTCCGTAAAAAACGGCAGATACTGATGCAGGGAATCAATAATCAGAACCCCGTGATCTCCAAAAGGAAATACCCCGTTTCCCGCAAAAGACGCCGCCACAGTAAGCGACGGAATCAGAAAACCCCAGAAACAGCATTTTCTTTTTACCGCCTGCACGCTTTTTTGTTTTTCTGTCAGGATTTTCTTATCTTTCCGGAATACGAAAATCTTACTGAACAGATAGTTGAGCGTTAGAACCACAACCTGTATGACCAGCTTTGCCAGCATATCGTTGACGCCCCAGACACAGCAAAAAAGAATCACGCCAAACACTTCGATAAACATGGTTCCAAGACGCATACCGATAAACTGTGCGGCCTCTGCAAAAAGCTCCTTTTTAGAAGCTGTCCGGCTCTCAAATACATATCTTTTGTTCACCACGTAAGCAAAGAGAATGGCCAGTGCAATGGAAATCACATTTGCAGTGGTCATATTGACGCCCAGCAGGTATCGCTGTATTGCGTAGGACACCAGATTTACCAGTGTCGTGCATCCGCCAAAAAACAGGTAGCGGATTCCCTCGTTCTTTACAAATCGTTTGATATATTTTTCCATCTTACTATCATCTCCTAAAATTGCATACACCTCGCTTTAGTATACCGTTCTTTCACCGAAATTTCAATTATACGTTTCTTAATTCTTTATTCATTCTCCCAATTCTGGTTTGGCGGGGAGACCGCTTACGCCAGACAGTTACGAAGCCGATGGTTTACAGGCTTACCCCGGACGTCGGAATACCTGCTATATATCCCACACGGACGGGGACAACGCTCCGGCGAGCTAACGATTAA
>CAJKKX010000308.1 GCA_905200565.1 uncultured Lachnospiraceae bacterium | reverse complement strand
TGCTGGCAGAGATGGCGATCGGTGATACCGTTGTGACGACCAGCGGGTTCTATGGCGTTATCATTGATATTACCGATGAGGATGTGATCGTAGAATTTGGAAGCAATAAGAACTGCCGCATTCCCATGAGAAAATCAGCGATTGCAGAAGTGGAAAAACCAGACGCAGAATAAGAATGAAAAATGCCGGGATGACTCCCGGTATTTTTTGCATTTTACGAACTCTATTTTACAGTTGAAATCTGTTGAAAAATGCTTTATTATATTATATTAAAGCGGCAAAGAGCATTTTGCACTCTTTTGCCATTTCCATTTGAGTACGGAGGAATTTGTATATGAATTATAAGATTGCATTGATCCCAGGAGATGGAATCGGACCTGAGATTGTAAGGGAAGCCGTTAAGGTACTGGATGCGGCAGGACAGAAATATGGCTTTGCATTAAATTATACAGAGGTGCTTATGGGCGGTGCGTCCATCGATGTACATGGCGTGCCATTGACAGATGAGGCCATTGTTACGGCAAAGGAAAGCGATGCGGTTCTGATGGGTTCCATCGGCGGCGACGCGGCAACTTCTCCGTGGTATAAACTGGAGCCGTCGAAAAGGCCGGAAGCCGGACTTCTGAAAATTCGCAAAGAGCTGAATCTTTTTGCAAATCTGAGGCCGGCTTATCTGTACAGCGAACTGAAAGAGGCGTGTCCGCTGCGTGATGACATCATTGGGGACGGATTTGACATGATGATTATGCGCGAGCTGACAGGCGGACTTTATTTTGGGGCACGCAGTACCGTCGAAGAAAATGGGGTAAGGAAAGCGACGGATACGCTGACCTATGATGAAAATGAAATCCGCAGGATTGCAAAGCGGGGATTTGATATTGCCAGAAAGAGAAGAAAGAAAGTAACAAGCGTCGATAAAGCAAATGTTCTGGATTCCTCAAGGCTCTGGAGGGCTGTCGTGGAGGAAGTGGCAAAGGAGTATCCGGACGTCACGCTCGAACATATGCTGGTGGATAACTGCGCGATGCAGCTTGTACGTGACCCGAAGCAGTTTGACGTCATTCTTACGGAGAACATGTTCGGGGATATTCTTTCGGATGAGGCAAGCATGGTGACAGGCTCCATCGGAATGCTGTCCTCAGCCAGCTTAAATGAGACGAAATTCGGACTGTATGAGCCAAGCCACGGTTCCGCACCGGATATTGCGGGAAAAAATCTGGCGAATCCGATCGCCACGATTCTGTCCGCAGCCATGATGCTGAGGTTTTCATTGGATCTTGATGAGGCGGCGTTGGCGATTGAGAAAGCGGTAAAGCAGGTATTGAAAGAAGGATACCGCACAGGGGATATTTATTCGGAAGGCTGTACGAAGGTCGGCACGGTGCAGATGGGAGATCTGATTGCGGAACGTGTCCGAGAGATGTGAGACGGAGTTGTTTTTGAGTAGAAGCAATGATTAAACAGAGGAGGCAAAATAGATGAGAAGCGATAACGTAAAAAAAGGAGTTCAGCAGGCGCCGCATCGTTCCCTGTTCAATGCGCTGGGAATGACGAAGGAAGAAATGGAACGCCCGCTGGTAGGTATCGTAAGTTCTTATAATGAAATCGTACCAGGTCACATGAACCTGGATAAAATCGTAAATGCAGTAAAACAGGGAGTTGCCATGGCAGGCGGCACTCCGGTCGTATTTCCGGCGATCGCCGTATGCGATGGGATTGCAATGGGACATATTGGAATGAAATATTCTCTGGTGACAAGAGATCTGATTGCGGATTCTACAGAGGCGATGGCGATGGCGCACCAGTTTGACGCTCTGGTGATGGTTCCAAACTGTGATAAGAACGTGCCGGGGCTTTTGATGGCGGCGGCCCTTGTCAATGTGCCGACCGTATTCCAGGCGTGCGGAACAGAGGACGGACTTCTGGAAGTAAACCGTCTCTACCATAAACGGATGGAAGAGAGCGGCATGGACATTGTCTACTATGAGAGCAAGGGTGGCCATGAATGGGATTTCTGGGATGAGTGGATCAAAAAGGCACTGGACTGGCTGCCACTTGAGGAAAAGACGGAAGGCCTGAACAGCGGAAACGTAAATGTTTAAAGGAAAAAGGGAGACAGGCAATGCCAGAAACGAGAAATGACGAATTGTACTGTGCGTTAAAACACAACGGTTACCCCGATGACTTCTGCCGGGAAATTGCATACCGCCAGATGAACACGGACTTTACCGCCACGCGGATGCTCGGCTATCTCTACCGCGTCACCAGCCCGCGCGCCGAGGATGTTGTCGATGAGATGCTGGCTATTCTGAGTGACCGCAAAGCATGGATTGAGAAAAAACAGTCCGAGGAAGCCCAGGCGGCGATTAGCAGAATGTACCGGGAAGGCCTGTAACCTGTGCGGGCGTTTATGCAGAAAAAGCGGAAGGGATAGAGTAAACTTACTGTCAGTTGGAGAGGCGCAGAAGATTCCCTGGGAGCAATCTATTCCGAAGAATGCGATATACGATAAGTTCCGAGAGCTTGCTGCTACGGTCCATCGCTTTGAAGACCAGATCTTCGCCTACTGGGATTGCCCTATTGCGATTTCTAACGGCTATACGGAATGCACCAACAGACTCATTCGCGAGAATAACCTGCGTGGACGTGGATATTCTTTTGAAGTCCTACGCGCACGAACTCTATACAGAAAAACAAACCTTCGTGCAATGCTTGAAAACGGTCTTATAGATGTAGGACCAGTCATTCCAGAAGATCAGCCTGTCTTTCATTTTGAAAGTGCCAAGGAGGATGAAGATGAGGATCTTGAGGATGACTATGAGCCATTCCCAAATCCAGAAGAAGAATAATTTTCAACCTGAAGATCAAATTTCCACGGTTTACAAAAATAGTAGTTTTCAACCTGAACACTATTTTTTAGGCCGTGGATTTTTTATTCTTATGATTCTCTTTTTCAACCAGTTATTGAGATATCATATATTTCCCGCGCGCTGATTTTCAACTACTTATTGCGACCAAACGAACATAAGAAAAGGGTATCCGTATAAGCAGTTTCAACCACTTATTTCGGATACCCCAAAGATTATAAAAATTTATATTTACAGAAAGTATGAATCTAGCCTACGAAACTGGAAGTGCCCATTTTGGGCCTGATTGAAAGAATAATGTTCTGACAGAGACCAATGGAATGACTCTCTGCTGGGGCTCCAAA
>CAJKKX010000307.1 GCA_905200565.1 uncultured Lachnospiraceae bacterium | reverse complement strand
TTCTGGACAAGATGATTGCTATGGTTGAGGGCGCAGCGAGGAAAAAGACGCCAAATGAGATCGCCCTGCAGATTTTTCTGGTGGCACTGTCCATTATCTTTATTCTGGTAACGGTGTCCCTTTATACTTATTCGATTTTTTCTGCAAAGCAGGCGGGCATAGAGAACCCCACATCCGTAACCACGCTGGTAGCTCTCCTGGTCTGCCTTGCACCTACCACCATCGGCGCCCTGCTCTCTGCCATCGGGATCGCAGGGATGTCAAGGCTCAATCAGGCCAATGTCCTTGCCATGAGCGGCAGGGCCATTGAAGCAGCCGGTGACGTGGACATTCTGATGCTCGATAAAACCGGAACCATCACTTTGGGCAACCGGCAGGCTTCGGAATTTATTCCGGTGGATGGCGTCAGCGTCAAAGAGCTGGCGGATGCCGCACAGCTTTCTTCCCTGGCAGATGAGACGCCGGAAGGCAGAAGCGTTGTGGTACTGGCAAAGGAGCAATTCGGAATTCGCGGCAGAAGCCTTCAGGACAAGGGAATGAAGTTTATTCCGTTTACCGCTGTGACCCGTATGAGCGGCGTGGACTATGACGGCAATGAGATCCGCAAAGGTGCGGCAGATGCCATGCAGGCATATGTCATCCTTGCAGGCGGCACATATTCTGAGGAATGTGACAAGGTTGTCAAGTCTGTTGCTTCCAAAGGCGGCACCCCTCTGGTGGTGGCGAAGAACCACAAAATACTCGGCGTGATCTACCTGAAGGATATTATCAAGCAGGGCGTAAAGGAGAAATTTGCGGACCTGCGGAAAATGGGAATCAAGACCATTATGATTACCGGCGATAATCCGATCACCGCCGCAGCGATTGCCGCAGAAGCGGGTGTGGATGATTTCCTTGCAGAGGCGACGCCGGAGGGGAAGCTTTCCATGATCCGCGACTTTCAGGCCAAAGGTCACTTAGTTGCCATGACCGGTGACGGAACCAATGACGCCCCTGCGCTGGCCCAGGCCGACGTGGCGGTGGCCATGAACAGCGGTACCCAGGCGGCAAAAGAAGCCGGCAACATGGTGGATCTGGATTCTTCCCCCACCAAACTGATTGAAATTGTTCGTATAGGCAAGCAGCTTCTGATGACCCGTGGGAGCCTGACGACCTTTTCCATTGCCAATGATGTGGCGAAATATTTTGCCATTATCCCGGCGCTGTTTATGGGATTATATCCGCAGCTTTCCGCTTTGAACATTATGGGACTTCATTCCTCACAGAGCGCAGTGCTTTCTGCCATTATCTACAATGCGTTGATTATCATTGCCCTGATCCCGCTTGCGCTTAAGGGCGTGAAATACCGTGAGGTTTCCGCAGGAAAGCTTTTGTCCCGGAATCTGCTGATTTACGGGTTGGGCGGTCTGATCGCGCCGTTCATCTTTATAAAGCTGATCGATGTTCTGCTGGTTTTAGCCGGCTTAGTCTAAAAGGAGGCATAAAATTATGAAAATGGTAAAGTCGGTTTTACCGAAGGCTCTGATGATCTTTTTGATTTTTTCGGTTGTGTGCGGCATTCTTTACACGGGTGTTGTTACCGGACTGGCGCAATTACTTTTCCCGGATAAGGCAAACGGCAGCATCATTGAAGTGGATGGCAAAAAGTACGGCTGCGAGCTTCTGGGCCAGCAATATATGGACGATGCCCATATGTGGGGCAGAATTATGAACATTGATGTTTCCACTTATAAGGACGGGGACGGAAATATTCTGATGTATGCGGCTCCATCCAATCTTTCCCCCGCCAGCGGGGAATATGAGGAGCTGGTTGCGCAGCGGGTAGAAAAGCTGCGGGCAGCTAACCCTGATATGGACGAAACCGCGATCCCTGTGGATCTGGTCACCTGTTCCGGAAGCGGCCTCGACCCACATATCTCTCCGGCGGCTGCCGAATATCAGGCGGCACGCATTGCCGATGCCAGAGGGATCACGGAGGATGAGGTGCGTACAGTCATTGATCAGTGTACATCAGGCAGGTTCCTTGGAGTTTTCGGCGAGGAAACAGTGAATGTTCTCAGAGTCAACCTGATGCTGGATGGTATTATGAAATGAGGCGTCTTTATACCGTCTTAATACGGATATAAATATTCTTTTACCTTCTTTATCAGATGAAGCGTATGATAAAGACCAGATAATGATTTTGCTGCATTGTCCGGGTGGGGCTACCTGGATGTGCTGTAGGAATGCGCAGGAAAGAGGTAACATACGATGAAATCTATACTTTTAATTGGGTTAGGACGATTTGGCCGGCATATTGCCATACACTTGAATGAACTGAAACATCAGGTTATGGCGGTAGACCATGTGGAGGAACGGGTAGATGCAGTACTGCCCTATGTAACAAATGCGCAGATCGGTGACAGCACAAACGCAGCTTTTCTGGAATCTCTGGGAATCAGAAATTACGACGTCTGCATTGTGGCCATTGGAAATGATTTTCAAAGTTCTCTGGAAACCACCTCTCTGCTCAAAGAACTTGGCGCAAAAATGGTGGTATCCAGGGCGGCCAGAGATGTGCAGGCAAAGTTTCTCCTGCGCAACGGTGCAGACGAGGTGGTCTACCCTGAAAAGCAGCTTGCAAAATGGACAGCCATCCGTTACAGCGCCGATCACATTTTAGATTACATAGAGCTGGACGAGGAACATGCCATCTTTGAAATACCGGTTCCGGAAGCCTGGGCAGGCAAGACCATTGGGCAGATCGATATTCGTAAGAAATACAACATTAACATTATGGGAATCAGAAAAAACGGTCATCTGGATCTTTCCGTTTCTTCCAATGCGGCACTGGAATCAAAGAGCACGATGCTGGTGCTTGGGCGAAACAGAGAAATTCAGAAATACTTCCGTATTTGACCCCAGATAAGCATTCCTCCGCTTTACGTTCCTCATTTCATCTTGGGAGGTGAGACTATGCAGTATATGCTATTGCTTGCGGCGGTTATAGCAATTTTTGCTTTTTGCTGGTTTCTGATGGGAAAGCTGGATTGTTTTCTTGTTCAAAATGATTTGCAGATGAAAGAACGTGAAGGACTGGGAGGTGAGTGTATGAGCGAATCCAGATTAAATCCGGATGAGCTGTTAAAAGTAATCCGGGTTGAAGAAGAAAATCAAACCAGGGGACATTTGAAAATCTTTTTTGGGTATGCGGCCGGCGTAGGGAAAACTTATGCCATGCTGAAAGC
>CAJKKX010000306.1 GCA_905200565.1 uncultured Lachnospiraceae bacterium | reverse complement strand
GGCTTCCAGCAGCTTGGTATCCAGTTTGTCGGAATGCTCTCTACAGCGGCATGGACGGCAGTTACGATTACTATTACGTTCCTGGCAATTAAGGCAATCTTTGGTCTTCGTGTAACAGAGGAAGAGGAAATCGTCGGACTGGATTCCTGCGAGCATGGTCTTCCGTCTGCATATGCAGGCTTCTCCATCATGGATATTTCAAACACCATGACGATGGAAGTAAACGAAAATACAAATCTTGGAACATCGGATTACGAGGCAGCTTCTCCGGTACAGAAAGCGGCGGCGGTACAGGTGGCGAAAGCACCGGATGTGGAGCCGACCGGCATTTACAAGGTGGTTATTATCTCGAAGCTGTCACGCTACGAGAAGGTAAAGAAAGCAATGAACGACCTCGGCGTAACCGGTATGACTGTTACACAGGTTATGGGCTGCGGTATTCAGAAGGGCGCAGGCGAGATGTATCGTGGAGTTGAGGTCGATGCGACTCTGCTTCCGAAGGTAAAACTGGAGGTTGTAGTCAGCCAGATTTCTGTGGAATCTGTGATTGAATCTGCAAAGAAAGCACTTTACACCGGACATATCGGTGATGGTAAGATTTTCGTATACAATGTGGATAAGGTTGTCAAGATCCGCACAGGTGAGGAAGATTTTGCAGCGCTGCAGGATGTAGAATAAAGTGTGAAAATGCTTCTCATGCGGGGGAAATTATGTTATAATCCTGTCATTAACAGCAGACGACACTAAGAGCCGGGCGAAAGCCTGCATGTGGAGGAACCGGGAATGGCAGAAGATATGAAAAAAGAAATAGCGGAGGCGGCGCGTATACTTCTGATAGAGAAGGGCGTGAAAAAACTGACGGTAAAGGATATCGTGGAGGAATGCCACATCACGCGCCAGACCTTTTACTACTACTTTGAGAATATTCCGGAGCTTTTCCGCTGGATTCTGGAAAGGAAGACAGAGGAGCTGATGAAGGAGGAGCACGGAGGAAACGACGAGGAAGCGGATCTGCGCTATTTCTTTCTGATGGCGATTAATGCGCGGGGCGGTCTGAAAAAGGTGATGGCGTCCAATTACAAAGACGAGCTGGAGGCTCTTCTGAAGCGCCATATCTGTAAAATGTTTGAACAGATTATAGAAGATAAAAATCTGTACCAGGACTGCAGCAGGTTCCAGCTGAAGTGGATCGTGCGCTATCACTGCAGCGCACTTTTGGGAATCCTGGAGGACTGGACGGACGAGGATACGAAAAATCTGGACAGAATCGTTCACGAAATATATCTGTTAATGATGGGAAAGGTATCCCCCTGAACGGACGGATTTATCATTCAAAAAGCTTATGCCGGAGTGTTTGTTTTTACACTCCGGCATTTTTGTAAGTACACACGGAAAAGAATGCCAGTTGAAAGGAGCAGGCGGCGCGGATATAATAAGGGTATAAAACGGGAAGGAGGATATGAGCTGGATGGCATATGAAATACTTTCTATAAAGATGTATGAACTGGATAAGAAAATCAGCCGGCTGCAGAGCCGCATTCAGATGAGCGAATCGGCGGACCACGACAGAATCCGCGCAGAGAAGGCGGAGCTGCAGAGAGAATGCGCGGAGAGCGAGACGGAGCTGCGCAACCGGCTGCGGCATTCCAGAAATAGCAGTGTCGCTGTGCTTGCCGAATCTTACGGCGAGATTGAAAAGTCGATTAAAACGGCGGTCGCCAGAATGGAGAATGCCGACGGCAAAGAGCCGGAAGAGAGCTTTCCGGCAGATGAGAAAATAATGTTTGCAGAATACGCACTGGATTTTGCCATGCAGGCGGTAAATCACGCGCTGCTTGTCTCGATGGAGGCCCTGGACGCCTATATGTCCCAGCAGGAGGAACAATTATGAAAGAAGTAAAAAATCCCAAAAAACCTTTGATTTATTATTATGGAATTGTACTGCTCGTACTGTTTCTGTTTAATCTGCTTGTCACGCCGCTGCTGATGCAGCGTCAGATCACGGAGGTGGATTACGGAACCTTCATGAGCATGATTGAAGAAAAGAATATCGGAAATGTGGAAGTGGACAGTTCCCGGATTCTTTTCACAGACAAGGATAATACGGTGCTGTATGAAACCGGCGCCATGAACGACCCGACGCTGGTGCAGCGTCTGTATGAATCCGGCGCGAAGTTCAGCCAGGATATGGAACAGACCACCTCGCCGCTTATGAGCTTTCTGCTTACCTTTGTGTTGCCGCTGGTCATCTTTATCGGTCTGGGGCAGTATATGACAAAGAAGATCATGTCGCAGATGGGCGGCAAGAATGCCATGAGCTTCGGCATGGGCAAGAGCAACGCGAAGGTCTATGTGCAGTCTACGGAGGGCATCCATTTTTCGGATGTAGCCGGTGAGGATGAAGCAAAGGAGAGTCTGACGGAAATCGTGGATTACCTGCACAACCCGCAGAAATATACGGAGGTCGGCGCGTCCATGCCCAAGGGACTTCTGCTTGTCGGCCCTCCCGGAACCGGTAAGACCATGCTGGCAAAGGCGGTGGCAGGAGAAGCGAATGTGCCGTTCTTCTCAATCTCCGGTTCGGAATTTGTGGAAATGTTCGTCGGTATGGGCGCCTCCAAGGTGCGTGATTTGTTTAAGCAGGCGAAGGAAAAAGCGCCCTGTATCGTCTTTATCGATGAGATTGATGCCATCGGTAAAAAGCGTGACGGACAGTTGGGCGGCAACGATGAAAGAGAACAGACGCTGAACCAGCTCCTCACGGAGATGGACGGTTTTGAAGGAAACAACGGCGTTATTATTCTGGCGGCGACCAACCGGCCGGAATCCCTTGACCCGGCGCTGACAAGACCCGGACGTTTCGACCGGCGCGTTCCGGTGGAGCTCCCCGATCTGAAGGGAAGAGAGGAAATCCTCAAGGTTCACGCAAAGAAAATCAAGCTTGCCGACGACGTGGATTTCCATACCATTGCAAGAATGGCTTCCGGCGCTTCCGGCGCGGAGCTGGCGAACATTGTCAACGAAGCGGCGTTAGCGGCGGTGCGCAACGGTCATTCCAAGGTCATGCAGCACGATTTTGATGAAGCGGTCGACACGGTGATCGCCGGGAAGGAACGCAAAGGCGCGGTCATTTCCGAAAAGGAAAAACGGATTATCGCCTATCATGAAATCGGTCACGCACTGGTCGCCGCGGTATCGAAGAATTCTGCGCCGGTGCATAAGATTACGATTATCCCGCATACCAACGGTT
>CAJKKX010000305.1 GCA_905200565.1 uncultured Lachnospiraceae bacterium | reverse complement strand
AAAGTTCCAGCTTTGCGGATGTGGCAGAGTACATCCGAAGCGGACAGTATCAGAATACGTCCATCGTGTATATGCAGAATGACTGGATGGATCACACCGGGCACTCCAGGGGATATTATACGGACGCTTACTGGCAGGAGCTGGCGGCTTACGACCAGTACTATAAAGAAGTGATCGACGCTTTAAAAGAAACCGGGACCTATGAGGAGACCCTGATTGTCGCAAATTCCGACCACGGAGGAAGCAGATGGAACCACGGTTCGGTTTACAGCTCAGATACGGACGTCTTTATCGGTCTGGGAGGACAGACGATAGATTCCGGCGCACAGTTACAGGGAGGAACGAATGCGGACATTTCGGCGTTGGTTCTGTATGGGCTGCGGATGGAAAAGCCGGCGTCCATGACGGGAGAAGTGTTTGACAAAAGCGCTTTTCTGTCTCAGGAAGAGATGAGCAAAAAAGGAAGGGATGTCGATGGCGTAAAATTTTCCTGTATGGAAAAAGAAGGGACGCTGACGCTTGAAAAACAGAAATCAGAAGTACGTGCAGCCGATATCGTGCTTTCTCTTGGTGAGGCGGAAGTGGAGAGCATTGATGTAGGAAACGGAACGATTCTGCGTCGGGAAGAAGCGGACGGGAAGCTGAAATTAACAGTTTCCTACGAGGAACAGCCTCAGACACTGGCAGAATTTGTATTCACGGGGAATGTTTCCAAAGATGTAAAAGTGGAAGAAATCATGCTGGGCACTTCCGAGGGAAAAGAAGTGTATGCAGACCTGGAAAATGAATATCAGTCCGGGCAGTCTGATTTGGCTGAGGCGATAAAAAAAGCCAAAGAAGCAGAAGAAAGAGCAAAACAGGCGGAAGCGGCGGCAGAAGAGGCGAGAAGAAAAGCAGATGAAGCCGGGCAGGCGAAAGCGGCGGCAGAGGAAGCGAAAAAACAGGCCGAGGCAGACGCAGAGGAAGCAAGGAAGAAGGCAGACGAAGCCGGGCAGGAAAAAGTAAAAGCAGAAGAGGAAAAAAGGCAGGCCGAGGCAGCGGCTAAGGAAGCAAACGAAAAGGCTGAGGCAGCCAGAGCGGAGGCATTAAGAGCAAAAAATGAGGCCGACGCGGCGAAAGCGGAAATAGAAAAGCTGCGCAAACAGATACAGGAGCAAAACAAAGAAGTGACCAAACTGACTGTAAAGAAGAAATCTCTGAAGGTAAAGGTCGGGAAAAAGGTAAAAATAAAAGCTTCTGCAACAACTGCCCATAAAATCACTTTTAAGTCGAGAAATAAGAAAATTGCGTCAGTCTCAAAGAAAGGGATAGTTAAGGGGAAAAAGAAAGGAAAAGCAGTCATTCTTGTAAAATGCAACGGCGTGACGAAAAAAGTGAAGGTGACAGTGAAATAGCCGTAAGCAGAAAAGAACGGTTGTATCCGGCACAAACAAAGGCGGCAGGAGGGCTTTAGAAAAGGATTGTAGAGCGGAAAAAGATATGCTATAATGTCAAATTAGAAAAAGCGGCAGAAGCCGGAAGAGAAAAGTTTGGAAACAAACTTTGAAATCTACCAGGATGGCGCATGAGTGCGCCGGAAAGAGGAAAGGATGGAGCATATGAATTTAATATACAGAAGTACAAGGAATAAAGAAGTTTCCGTTACTGCATCCCAGGCTATTTTGAAAGGGCTGGCGGATGACGGCGGCCTGTTTGTGCCGGAAAGTATCCCGGCTCTGGATAAAAGCATGGATGAGCTGGCAGGTATGAGCTACCAGGAGACAGCCTACGAGGTAATGAAGCAGTTCCTTACGGATTTTACAGAAGAAGAATTAAAGAACTGCATCGCCAGCGCTTATGATGAAAAGTTTGACACGAAAGAAATCGCCCCGATCAGGGAAGCGGACGGAACGTATTATCTGGAACTGTTTCACGGAGCGACGATTGCTTTCAAGGATATGGCATTATCGATCCTTCCGCATCTTCTGATTACTTCCGCAAAGAAGAATCAGGTGGAGAATGAGATCGTGATTCTGACAGCCACCTCCGGAGATACGGGGAAAGCTGCCCTGGCAGGATTTGCGGAGGTTCCGGGAACGAGAATCGTCGTATTTTATCCGAAAAACGGCGTCAGTCCGATTCAGGAAAAGCAGATGGTTACGCAGAAGGGAGCGAATACCTTTGTTGTAGGCATCAAAGGGAACTTTGACGACGCCCAGACGGGAGTAAAGAAGATTTTCGGAGATAAAGAGCTGGCGGCGGAAATGCAGGAAGCAGGCTTTCAGTTCTCTTCCGCAAATTCTATCAATATCGGAAGACTGGTTCCTCAGATCGTATATTATGTATACGCATATGCGAAGCTGTATGCTGCCGGAAAGCTGGAAAAAGGGGAGAAGCTGAACGTAGTGGTTCCGACCGGAAACTTTGGAAACATCCTGGCGGCTTACTATGCGAAAAATATGGGGGTTCCAATCGGAAAACTGATCTGTGCGTCAAACGATAATAAGGTGCTGTATGATTTCTTTGTCACGGGGACTTATGACAGAAACCGTGAATTTATCCTCACGACCTCTCCTTCTATGGACATCCTGATTTCGAGCAATCTGGAGCGTCTGATCTATAAGATTGCAGGAGCGGACGCAGAGGCAAATAAGGAACTGATGAAGAGTCTGAGTGAGGCAGGAAAATATGATATTACAGAATCTATGAAAGCGCAGCTCGCAGACTTTTATGGAGAGTATGCTTCTGAGGCTGAGACGGCGGAGGAGATCAGAGAGGTCTATGAAAAGGCAGGCTATGTGCTGGATACCCACACGGCGGTAGCGTCAAAAGTCCGCAGAAAATACCTTGCCGAAACAAAAGATGAAACGAAAACAGTCATCGCTTCTACCGCAAGCCCATATAAATTTACGAGAAGCGTTATGAATGCGATTGATGAGAAATATGACAAGATGTCAGATTTTGAACTGGTGGATGAGCTGAATAAAATTTCCGGTGTGGCGGTTCCGAAAGCAATTGAGGAAATCCGTACCGCTCCGGTGCTGCACGATACGGTCGTTGAAGTGGATGAGATGAAAGCGACTGTGAAAAAATTCCTGGGACTGTAAAAGATTGGTATTTCCTTTGCTGATTTTCAGGAATAGATATTGTAAAAATACAGATACTGGAGTATAATCAAAATATAGTTCTTTTAGAAGAGAAATTCCTGGAATGTGCGACAATCCTGTAATTTTGAACCTACATTTACTTTTATGGGATTCTTATATCGCTGTATAGGATGCCGGGCCG
>CAJKKX010000304.1 GCA_905200565.1 uncultured Lachnospiraceae bacterium | reverse complement strand
AATCGTAGACGGTGTAGGCGAAAAGAGTGAGATTCAGAACAGAATCAGCCAGATCAAGGCTGCGATCGAGACGACAACATCTGAGTTTGACAAAGAGAAATTGCAGGAGAGACTGGCGAAACTGGCAGGCGGTGTAGCAGTCATCCGTGTAGGCGCCGCTACAGAGACAGAGATGAAGGAAGCAAAACTCCGCATGGAGGATGCTCTGAATGCGACAAGAGCAGCCGTAGAAGAAGGAATCGTATCCGGTGGCGGTTCTGCCTATATTCATGCTTCGAAAGAGGTGGAAAAACTGGTAGCCGCTCTGGAAGGGGATGAAAAAACAGGAGCTCGTGTCATCCTGAAGGCGCTGGAGGCTCCGCTGTATCAGATTTCTGCAAATGCGGGTCTGGAAGGCGCTGTTATTATCAATAAAGTAAAAGAGTCCGAAGAAGGCGTGGGCTTTGACGCTTATCGTGAAGAGTATGTCAATATGGTAGAGGCAGGCATTCTTGACCCGGCGAAAGTTACAAGAAGCGCATTGCAGAATGCAACCAGCGTAGCTTCTACTTTCCTGACCACGGAGTCCTGTGTGGCGAATATTAAAGAAGATGCTCCGGCAATGCCTGCGGGGAACCCAGGTATGGGAATGATGTAAAACGTCTGGCAGGTGCAGCCGATGATTTAATCACAGAAGAAAGGGCTGCTGCAAAATAGTTTTTTGTGTACTATCTTGCAGCGGTCCTTTCTTCTATATAGAAACAAGGAGAAGAAGATGGATGGAAAGACACGAAAAGAGCTGAGAAAAGAGGAGAGGGAACGGTTAAAGGGGCTCTCGTCCAAAAAGAAACTGGGGTATATCTGGGATTATTACAAAATGGAGCTTGGTATCCTTCTGGTAGTCCTGGTAATTATTGGTCTCAGTGTCCAGGTTATGAAAGGTTCCGGAAAGACAACGGTTTTGTCTGCTGCCTTGATTAATGTGGAGAAAGTCAGCGGAGGGGAGACGCTGGAGTTTTCGAGGGAATTTTCAGACGATTTGGAGTTGGATGAGAAAAAAGAGGACATTTCTTTTGACGATTCTTATGTTATGAACATGCAGAGTGATGATATTATGACGACTGCCTGTCAGACAAAGTTGATAGCGGCGATTCAGGCAGAGACACTGGATGTGATGCTGATGCCGGAGGACGTTTACCAGCATTACCTGAAGGCAGGCGCTTATCTGAATCTGGAGGAGGTACTGGGAAAGGACTTCCTGAATCAATATCCGGAACTGGTATGTACCGGAAGAGAGGAAGGCGGCCGGGAGGATCATGTATATGGATTGAAGTTTGAGGGAAATGAAAAGTTAGAAGCGCTCTACGGAAAGCGGACGGTCTATTTTGCGGTGGCTTCCGGAAGTAAAAACGGAGAATATGTAAAAAGGCTGGCGGAGTATCTAATGGAAGGGAACGCCGCTTCCGGAGACGGCAAATGATGAATTGACAGCCGGAAAGCAAGTTGCTATACTGAAAGATATTGGTGCCGGATTTTTATGACACTGTAACAGGAGGAAAATATGAGTGATATGTACAGAGAGCTTCTGATTAAAAAAGAGCCGGGAATATCAGACAGGCTCTTAAAAGCAGGACTAATTCTGGCGACAGTACTGGCAGCGGCCGCCGTGCTGTTTACTCCGTGGGCGATTTTGATTCTCACGGCATTATGTTTCGTAGATTATTTTAAATTTCCGTCTTTTCATATGGAGTTTGAATATCTCTATGTAAACGGGGAGCTTGATGTGGATAAGATTATGGCGAAGACGACAAGAAAACGCGCGGCAAGCTATGATATGAAAAATATGGAAATGCTTGCGCTTTGGGATTCCCATCCTATGGATTCCTACAGAAACAATCAGAGGACAAAGGTGGTTGATTTTTCATCAGGGAGGGCAGGCGCTCCTGTTTATGCGATGGTGTATGATGGAGAAAAGGGAACTGAGGTGGTATTGTTTGAGCCGGATGAGATTATTTTGGATGATATTTGCCGAATCGCTCCCCAGAAAGTACATATCGGAAAATAAAATGAGATGTTGACAGGCGTTTTTGAATTTGATAAACTAAGGAAACTTACAATTACATAAAATTACTTTTTGAGAAAGAGAGGATATGGAAATGGGTAGTATTATTGGTGAAGGCATTACATTTGACGATGTACTTTTAGTACCGGCATACTCAGAAGTGATTCCGAATCAAGTGGATTTGTCGACCATGTTGACAAAAACAGTGAAACTGAACATTCCGATGATGAGCGCCGGAATGGATACCGTTACAGAGCATCGTATGGCGATCGCTATGGCGAGACAGGGCGGTATCGGTATTATCCACAAAAATATGTCAATCGAGGAGCAGGCAGAAGAAGTGGACAAGGTAAAGCGTTCTGAGAATGGCGTGATCACGGACCCATTTTACTTATCACCTCAGCATACACTGGCAGACGCCAATGAACTGATGGGAAAATTCCGTATTTCCGGTGTTCCGATTACAGAAAACGGAAAACTGGTAGGTATTATTACGAACCGGGACCTGAAATTTGAAGAGGATTTTTCAAAGCCGATCAAAGACTGTATGACGTCAGAAGGGCTGATTACCGCAAAAGTGGGCATCACGCTGGAGGAGGCAAAGACGATTCTTGCAAAGGCGAGAAAAGAGAAGCTTCCGATCGTGGATGAGGACAATAATTTAAGAGGTCTGATTACGATTAAGGATATTGAGAAACAGATTAAATATCCTCTGTCGGCAAAGGATTCCCAGGGAAGGCTGCTCTGCGGCGCTGCTGTGGGAATCACGGCAAATGTTCTGGAGCGCGTGGCTGCGCTGGTAAAGGCGCATGTGGATGTGATTGTTCTGGATTCTGCGCACGGACATTCTGCAAATGTCATCCGCTGCGTGAAGATGATTAAAGAAAATTATCCGGATCTTCCGGTCATTGCAGGAAATGTGGCTACCGGAGAGGCGACGAAAGCGCTGATTGAAGCGGGTGTGGATGCGGTAAAAGTCGGCATTGGGCCTGGTTCGATCTGTACGACGCGTGTGGTAGCCGGAATCGGCGTACCGCAGATCACTGCGATTATGGACTGCTATGCGGTGGCGAAAGAATATGGCGTTCCGATCATTGCGGACGGCGGCATTAAATATTCCGGAGATATGACAAAAGCCATTGCAGCCGGCGCCAATGTATGTATGATGGGAAGCATGTTTGCAGGCTGTGACGAAAGTCCGGGAACCTTTGAGCTGTATCAGGGAA
>CAJKKX010000303.1 GCA_905200565.1 uncultured Lachnospiraceae bacterium | reverse complement strand
ACCTTATTTGCTTTAGTAGACGGAGTTGTTAAGTTTGAAAGAAAGGGCAGAGACAGAAAGCAGGTTTCTGTATACCCAAGGGCAATCAACGAATAATTTCGAAGGGCTCCATACTTAGCGTATGGGGCTCTTTTTCACACCACAGGAGGTACTGTGTATGTTTGCCGATAGCGCAAAAATATTTATTAAATCCGGTAAGGGCGGAGACGGCCATGTGTCCTTCAGACGCGAGCTGTATGTTCCCAATGGCGGTCCTGACGGAGGTGACGGCGGCCGTGGAGGCGACGTCATTTTCCAGGTAGACAAAGGAAAAAATACCCTGGTAGATTTCAGGCATGTGCGTAAGTATATTGCAAAGGATGGCCAGGAGGGCGGAAAGAAACGCTGCCACGGAAAAAGTGGAAAAGACCTTGTTTTGAAAGTACCGGAAGGTACGATTATCAAAGAGGCGGAATCCGGAAAAGTGATCGCAGACATGTCCGGTGAAAACAGCAGGCAGGTTATTTTGAAGGGCGGCAGAGGCGGACAGGGAAATATGCACTATGCCACCGCTACCATGCAGGCGCCGAAGTATGCACAGCCGGGACAGAATGCCCAGGAGCTATGGATAAAGCTGGAGCTGAAAGTCATCGCAGATGTGGGACTGGTAGGTTTTCCAAACGTAGGAAAATCCACCCTGCTTTCCCGTGTGACAAATGCGCGGCCTAAGATTGCCAATTATCATTTTACCACGCTGAATCCGAATCTTGGCGTAGTAGATCTGGAGGGCGGCAGAGGCTTTATCATTGCGGATATTCCAGGGCTGATCGAAGGGGCGTCAGAGGGCGTCGGGCTGGGACATGAATTCCTGCGCCATATCGAGCGTCATCATTCACATGGTAGACGCGGCTTCTACCGAAGGGCGAGACCCGATTGATGACATCTATAAGATTAATGAGGAACTTCGCGCCTACAATCCGGAGATTGCCGAAAGACCGCAGGTGATTGCGGCAAATAAGATTGATGCGATTTATGCGGGAGACGAGGACCCGGTACAGCGAATCCGGGAAGAATTCGAGCCAAAGGGAATGAAAGTGTTTGCGATTTCCGCCGTCAGCGGAAAAGGGCTGAAAGAATTGCTTTACTGTGTAAGGGAACTTCTGGATACTCTTCCGCAGGAACCGGTGGTATTCGAGCAGGAATATTTCCCGGAGGATGCTGTGATGAACAGTGATCTGCCTTACACCGTTGAGAAGTCGGAGGAAGAGGAAAACACCTATATCGTAGAAGGGCCGAAGATCGAAAAAATGCTGGGCTACACAAACCTGGATTCTGAAAAAGGATTTGCTTTCTTCCAGCAATTTCTGAAAGATACGGGAATTCTGGACGAGCTGGAAGCCGCTGGTATTCAGGAGGGCGACACCGTTCGTATGTACGGTCTGGCCTTTGATTATTATAAATAAGGAGAACAATATGACAAGTAAACAAAGAGCATACCTGAAAAGTCTGGCAATGACAATGGACCCGATTTTTCAGATCGGTAAAGGAAGCCTGACGCCAGAAAACACACAGGCAATTTCCGAAGCTCTGACGGCAAGAGAGCTGATTAAAGTCAGTGTGCTTCAGAATTGCATGGATGATCCACGAATGCTGGCGGAAATGATAGCTGAGCGCACACGTTCACAGGTGGTACAGGTAATCGGCAAGAAAATCGTTCTTTATAAAGAAGGAAAAGACGATAAGAAAAAAATTATACTGCCATAGCTGCGGGGAAAAGACATGTCGGAAAAATATCGCAAAAAAGTAGGAATTATGGGCGGCACCTTCGATCCGATCCATGTCGGACACCTGATTTTAGGTGAAAATGCTTACCAGCAGTTCGGGCTGGACTGTGTGCTGTTTATGCCCTCCGGAAATCCTCCGCATAAGAGAGAAAGGACCGGAAGGGCATCCATACAGGAAAGAGTAGAGATGGTGGCGCGGGCAATTCAGGATAATCCGCATTTTGTTCTGTCTTTGATTGAGACACACGAGGACGGATATACCTATACAAAAGAAACGCTGACACGCCTTACCGCAGAAAACCCGGATACGGATTACTATTTCATTATGGGCGCAGATTCCCTTTTTGCTTTTGAAAGCTGGAAAGAGCCTCAGGGAATCTGCGATTTATGCACTCTGCTGGTTGCGGTGCGAAACGGCGTGAATACTGAGAATCTGGACAAACAGATTTCCCATATCCAAAAGAAATATCATGGGAGGATTCAAAAGCTGGATACCCCCAATATAGAAATTTCCTCTGAGGCGCTTCGCGCGCATATCCGGCAGCAGCGTTCCTTGCGCTATTATATGCCGGATGCCGTGGCTGTCTATATCAGAGAACATCAGATTTACAGCAGGTAAGCCCATATGGAATGTTAGGGAGGGAGCCAAATGGGGCAATATCATTTAAAAAAGATACAGCACAATTTGAAAAAAAATCTGGATGAAAGTCGTTATGAGCATACGATGGGCGTACGCTATACATGTGCTGCGCTGGCAATGTGTTATCACTACGATATGGAAAAAGCGCAGGCCGCAGGGTTGCTTCATGATTGTGCGAAGTGTCTGTCGGACAAAAAGAAAATAAAAATTTGTAAGAAAAATCATATTACGGTCAGCAGGGCAGAAGAGAAGAGCCCGTTTTTGCTTCATGCCAAGGTAGGGGCTTTTCTGGCACGGGAAGAATACGGCGTGGAAGATGAGGAAATATTAAGTGCGATCGCTTATCATACCACGGGAAAAGCGGAGATGACACTTCTGGAAAAAATCGTGTATATCGCAGATTATATCGAACCGCATAGAAGTATGGCGCCAAATTTAAAAAAGATTCGCACACTGGCCTTTCAGGATTTAGACCAGACCATGTATGTAATTTTAAAAGATACTCTGGATTATCTGAAAAAAAGTGGAAAAGAAATCGACCCCATGACGCAGGTATCCTATGAATATTATAAGAAGCTATTTACTTCCCGTCAGGCTCAGGAACCGCATTAACCCTGAAAAATAGGAGGAAATCATATGAATTCAAAAGAAATGGCAAAGCTCATCTGTCAGGCGCTCGAAGAGAAAAAGGCAGAAGATATTAAAATTATCAATATCGAAGAGGTTTCCGTATTAGCAGATTACTTCATCATCGCCAGCGGAACAAACCGTAACCAGGTACAGGCGATGTCCGACAATGTAGAAGAGATTCTCGGAAAGGCCGGCGCAGTTCCAAAACAGATTGAGGGATACCAGAACGCAAACT
>CAJKKX010000302.1 GCA_905200565.1 uncultured Lachnospiraceae bacterium | reverse complement strand
CGGTGGAGGTGACGCCGGGATATACGCATATGGAGGAGGAAAAGGCGGAAGCGTATACGGAGGAAGGAAATCTGAGAGACTCACAGGCGCACAGGGAGAGGGAAACAGAAACAGAGACGGAGCCAGAGAAAAGAGCGGAGGGCGGCACGGGGATTCTACGAGGGGCGTTCTGGATATGCTTGCTTTTCCTGGTTTTCTCTGCCGGAATCGGCGGCAGAAGAAGAGTGATTTTAAAGAAGAAAAAGAAAGAGGGCGTAAGGGAGATTTTCTGCGACGTCTGCGGCGTATTGGCGCTGGCGGGATTTGAGGATGATGTGGACTGCGGGGAAGAACAATACCCGGAGCATGTGGCAGAGAGGTTTTCGTGGCTGGATAAAGAAGCGTTTTCAGAGCTTGTCGATCTGGCGATGCGGGCAAATTTCGGCCCGGAAGAGATGACGGAGGAAGAACGGGAATTTGCGTGGAGGATGTATCAGAAGATATGTCACGGGGTATATCGTGAGCTTCCTGCCGGAAAGAAGCTCAGATTCCGGTTCTGGGATGTATTTGCATAAGAAAAAAGAATTTAAGGTTTTAAAGAATGCAAAATTCTGCTATACTCCCCTTTAGAATCAGTAAGATAAAACCTGGAGGTATCAAATGGGAAAAACGGGAATCATAGGGGCAATGGAAGTAGAAGTGAATGTCCTGAAAAAAGATATGAAGATCATAAGGGAAGTGAAGAAGGCAGGAATGAATTTCTGTGAGGGTACGCTGTGCGGACGGGAAGCCGTCGTGGTGCGAAGCGGAATCGGAAAGGTCAATGCGGCGGTCTGCACGCAGATTCTGATCGATGAGTTCGGGGTGACGGAAGTAGTGAACACGGGAATTGCGGGTTCCCTTAAAGCAGAAATCAACATCGGGGACCTGGTAATCTCCACCGATCTGGTGCATCATGACATGGACGCCGTGGGGTTTGGCTACCCGCTGGGTCAGATTCCACAGATGGATGTATTCTCTTTTGCGGCGGATGACAGGCTTGCGGCGCTTGCGAAGAAAGCGTGTGAAGAGGTTAATCCGGAAATTCAGGTCTTTCAGGGGCGTATCGTCAGCGGCGACCAGTTTGTATCGGATCAGGCGGTCAAAGAGAAAATATCGGAAAATTTCGACGGATATTGTACCGAGATGGAGGGGGCGGCGATCGCGCAGGCGGCTTTCTTAAACGGGGTTCCTTTTGTTGTGGTTCGAGCCATTTCAGATAAAGCGGACGACAGCGCAACGATGGATTATCCGGCGTTTGAGAAGCTTGCGGTGGAACACAGTGTGAAGCTGGTCGAGAAATTTGTCACCCTTTTAAAGTAAAACATGAATCTGCCCTTTTCGATGGGGTTCATCTTAAAAATGCCCGAAAAACTGAGGTTTTCGGGCGTTTTTTGTCGGACGATTTTGCTTTGCAAACGGAAAAGGCGGGGCTATAATGACGGTGAAAAAAGGCAGACCGCACGCAGAGGGCGGCAGAAGGGGGATTCTTATGTTACAATTCATGCAGCAGAACTTTTTACTTTACGGAATGGCGGCACTGGGGATTTTGGGGGCGGCAAGCCAGATCATTTTACGTGTCATCTATGGAAAACTGATTCGGGATATGGAAAATCCGGCATTTGCAAAAGGGAAGTATATGAAACATCTGAAACAGAAATACAATATGTACCGAAGAACGCAGACAGGGACGGAAAGTATTCAGGCATTTATTCAGAAGAGCCTGATGGAATATAAATATTGGGGCATGAACCTGCACACCTGGTACCGGCTGGGCGGCGCGGCATTTATCCTGTGCGCCCTGATTGGAATTGGAGGATGGTACCTGGCGGGAACGTTGGGGGCGGCGCAGACGGTGCGGCAGAATTATCTGTGGGCGCTTCTGGCGACGACACTTCTGATCGCCGGGACGTATGGTGTGACGGATACGGGGTATAAGCGGAAATATCTGGAGACAGGGCTTCGCAGCATGTTTACCAACAGCAGCACCCAGACGGTGCAGATGGTAGATTTATCCGCAGCAGCGCCGCCTGCGGCGGAGAAAAAGCCTTTCCAGTCTGTAAAGAACATGCAGGACAGGAAACGGCGGGATAAAAATGTGGAAACACAGGCGCAGAGGGATAAACGGGAACTGAAAGCAAACCTGACGAAATTGAAAGAAGGAATTGCGGAAAGTGCGGCCGCAGAGAATAAAAAAGAGCAAAATGCGGAAATTCTAAAACAAATGGACCCAGCGGAGCAGGAGAGAGTCATCCGGGAGGTGTTAAAAGAATTCCTTTAAAGAAATACTTTTACATTTTACCTTGATAAAAGGCGGCGATTTTGCTAGAATGGGGGATGAATGCGGGCAGATTCTGGTCTGCCGGCAATAAATACAACAAAGGAGTGTTTAAGATGGCAGAGAAAATTACGTTTGATTATTCGAAAGCTATGAGCTTCATCGGTGAGAACGAGCTGTTACCGATGGAAAAGCTGGTGGGGGACGCCAA
The DNA here is from genome assembly GCA_905200565.1 of uncultured Lachnospiraceae bacterium. The sequence continues at coordinate 771 of CAJKKX010000302.1, read as the reverse complement.
AGAAGTTCTGGTTGGCAGGACAGGCGCTGGAAACGATTTCCTGGGATGGATTGATTTGCCTGTAGATTACGATAAAGAAGAGTTTGAGAGAATCCAGAAGGCGGCCGAAAAGATAAAAGCAGACAGTGAAGTGCTGGTCGTGATTGGAATCGGCGGTTCCTATCTGGGAGCAAGAGCGGCGATTGAATTTCTTCGTCATGGATTCTACAACATGGTTTCAAAGGAAATCCGTAAAACGCCGGAAATCTATTTCGTAGGAAACAGCATCAGCAGCACCTATTTAGCACAACTGATCGACGTCATCGGAGACAGAGATTATTCTGTGAATATCATATCAAAATCAGGAACGACGACTGAGCCGGCCATCGCATTCCGTATCTTTAAAGAGATGCTGGAGAAAAAATATGGAAAAGAAGAGGCGGCAAAGAGAATCTATGCAACGACGGACAAAGCAAGAGGAGCCTTAAAGAACCTGGCGACAGAAGAAGGATATGAGAGCTTTGTAGTTCCGGATGACGTAGGCGGAAGATTTTCTGTGCTGACCGCGGTAGGTCTGCTCCCAATCGCAGTCAGCGGCGCTGATGTCAGCAAGCTCATGGAAGGTGCGGCAGCCGGAAGAAAACGTGCAATGGAAGCTGATTTTGCAGAAAATGACGCGCTGAAATATGCAGCAGTTCGAAATATCCTGCTCAGAAAAGGAAAATTAGTCGAGATACTGGCGAATTACGAACCGAGCCTTCACTATGTATCCGAGTGGTGGAAACAGTTATA
>CAJKKX010000301.1 GCA_905200565.1 uncultured Lachnospiraceae bacterium | reverse complement strand
AAGGAGATTACAGCCGGACTTGGCATGTTTTTCCTGTCGGTCTGCGGATTATTTATCAATATGCAGCTAATTGCAAAGCTGAGTATTTCCGGGGAATATGCGGCGGCGACCTCGCAGCAGATCGCCGTCAACGGGGAATACTACGCGCTGACCTGGTTCCTTTCTATGATTATCGCGTTTGCCGGCAGCCTTCTGATCGGTCTGGTTGCCAGACTGCCGCTGGTGCAGGTCTCCGGGCTTGGCATTTCCACGGTTCTGGTGTCCATGATAGGAATTGAGACGGGGCTGAACTACTATAATCTGTTGTTTGTGTGTTTTATCAGTTCCATCATATACACCGCTCTGGTGGCGGTGCCGGGAGTAAAGCAGTTTATCTTCCGGGCACTGCCGCAGCCTGTGCGCAGGGCGCTTCCGGCGGGCTTCTGATGGCGTGGATCGCCCTCCAGCTTACCGGAATTATAAATCTGACGGCAAGCAATATCACCATTTACGGTGCGGGCACCAACGGTCTTACGGAAAATGAGAACGTTCTGCTCTCCGGCGGCGTGGCGCTTTCGCAGTATTCCTATTCAACGGATAAGTATCATCCGCTGCTGCTGATCGGAACGATCGCGGTAATCTTTACAGTAATATTGTTCCTTGTTGTACGCCAGCGCACGAAGCGACCGTTTTTTATCTCCCTTATGGGCGGAACGGTATTTTATCTGCTGGTGAGCATCTTCCGGGTGTGCTTCGACTGGAAGACAAAGAAATTTGCGCTGGATTCCCTCTGGGGACGCCTGTGGATGGTGGGAAGCGAGGATGCCATGCAGACGCATCTGTCCGCTATGCTGAAGAGCTTTTCCTTCACCAGGGTACTCACAAAAGGTTCGGATTTCAGCGCCTACACAGAAGCAGGCGGAAGCGTGGTGCTGCTGTTTGCGGTGGGAATCCTTACCTTCCTGCTGCTGAATATGTACGAATCGGAGGCGGCGCTGCAGGCGGTATCAAAAGCCACCGGAGTATTTGACGCCGACGAGCAGAAGGATGTCCAGAAGGCGCTTCTGTGCAATGCGGTGATCAACATCGCTGCTCCGCTGATCGGTACGACGCCGGTAAGCATCGGAAAAGAATCCGTTGCTGCAGGTAAAGACGGAGCGAAGTCGGGACTGGCATCGGTGGTGGCGTCCATTGGATTCCTTGTATCCATCTTTGTGTGGATCGTACCGTTTATTTTTGCAACATCTTTTTCCTATGATATCAGTTTTAACCTGTATGGTCACTACGGAACGGTGATGCAGCTTATGGCGGAAACCGGATTTGTAGTTGCCGATATCGTTATGGTTCTGGTCGGAGTATCCATGATAGCTGGCAGTATGTACCCCGAGCTGAAAAAATTTACAGAAACTGCCCCCTTTATGACAACGGTCGCCGGAACGTTACTCCTTTCGAATCTGGCAGCCGGAGCGGCGCTTGGAACCGTCTGCTACGTGATTACGGCACTGGCAGAGAAAAAAGAGGAGGGGGACACCCGGTCTCTTCTGTGCCGCATCGGTATACCGCAGCTTGTCTGGTGTGCAGTATCTGTCATATTGCTGATGCTCATGGTAATCCGTTGAACAATAGTAGATGAGGCTGTGAAAAAAGTCCTCACCGGTGAAGAACGTTTTCAGGTTTAAATGCCTGGAGGCGTTCTTTATTTTTCCGCATTTACGGGGAGGCAGTCTATGTCTAAAAATTATCTGAAAATTCAGAGAATTTATTTGCAAATCCTCTTGCAACAGGGGGAGGTTTTATGGTATGGTAAACATAATAGGGTTATTATACGTTGTTGGAAGACAGTCAGACCGGATGACCGGGGAAGGAGTGTGAGGACAGATGGCGAGAGTGAATCTGCCGTACGGCATTGATAATTTTGCAAAGGTGCGGGAAAGCAATTGCTACTATATTGATAAGACCGGATTCATTAAGGAACTTCTGGATTGGACATTTGATGTGAACCTGATTACCAGACCGCGCCGTTTCGGAAAAACGCTCACAATGAGTATGCTTGCGGAGTTTTTTGACATCCGCAAGGATAGCAGGAAACTTTTTGAAGGACTTGAAATTGTGAAACACACAGAGTTTTGTTCGGAATGGATGAACCAGTGGCCGGTGCTGTTCCTGACGCTGAAGGATGTGGATGGGGACAGCTTTGAAGATGCGTATGGTATGCTCCGGTTTGTAATTTCCTCCGTCTGCGGTGAACATCATTATCTATTGGACAGCAATCGCGTTCTGGAGACAGATAAAAGAATATTTCAACGCTTATCGGAACAGTCGGGAACACCCGCTGATGTTAAATCTGCTTTATTTGTCCTGATGCGTATGATGAAGGCGCACTATGGTAAGAATGTAGTCCTGATTGTCGACGAGTATGATGTTCCGCTTGCGAAAGCCAGCGACAACGGATACTACAAGGAAATGCTGAACATCATTAAAATGTTTCTTGGCATGGTATGGAAATCCAATCCAAACTTAAAATTTGCTGTGGTGACCGGATGCCTTCGAATCGCGAAAGAGAGCATCTTTACAGGAGCGAACAATTTTATTTCCAATTCAATATCCAGTAAAAAATACCAGGATTGCTTTGGGTTTAGCGAGGCAGAAGTGACCGCGCTGCTGGATGCCGCTGAATTGCAGGATGCCTTGCCTGAAATGAAGAAATGGTATGACGGGTACCTCTTCGGAGAAAAAGAGATATACTGCCCCTGGGATGTAATCAATCATGTGGGTGTGCTGCTGACTGATAGGGCTGCCAAGCCCGGAAATTACTGGATCGACACGAGTCATAATAACATCATCCGGCGTTTTATCGACCATCCGCAGATTAATGTCAATGACAAATTTGAGACCCTGCTCGCCGGAGGAGTGATCCAGGAGCCAATTCGTGAGGACCTGACATACGACATTGCCCATTCCACAGAGGATAACCTGTGGAGCATTTTGTATCTGACCGGATATCTGACACAGGTTCCACCGGGAAAACTTCCCAAGGGAATACAGCCGGAGGACGGAAAAGTGGCGCTGCGCATTCCGAATGAGGAAGTGAAGTCGGTGTTTGGCAGCACGGTGAAAAAGTGGTTTGAGGAAAAAATTGCGGCACAGGACCGCACTGCTCTGTTTGAAGCCTGGTGGGGCGGCGACGCGGAAAAGCTGACGCAGGAGATCACGGATATCTTATTTGATACGATCAGTTATTTTGATTATAAAGAGGATTACTACCATGCGATGGTCACGGGCATGTTCCTGGGCGCAGGAT
>CAJKKX010000300.1 GCA_905200565.1 uncultured Lachnospiraceae bacterium | reverse complement strand
CAATATAAGGTTTAAAGGTATGAACCATCCAGTTCATTGTAATTTTGCCGAGTCCGGTAATATTTCCCAGTTTAGGATTGCGGAAGGTGAAAGGAGAGTATTCTTTAATCCTTCCGTTGTCAGGGCTGTGGTTGCATTCTACTGCGGCAATGATTACCTGGGTCTGTGTGTAATCCATGTATTCCTTCATGCCCCAGCATTTGCCGTAAGTGGCATCTTCATCAAAAAAAACATTATGCCCGTCAAACATATAAAGCACCGGATAATGTTTGTCCGGTTCATTTGTATAAGATTCCGGAAGATATATGTAAGCACGTCTTTCTTCGTCGCCGGTCAGTTCCGGAATCGTAATATTCCATTTTTCTACCATAATGTCCTCCATTTTGCTATACAGACAAGTGTTTTATCGGATTAAATATAGCACGGAAAAGAGTAAATAGCAAGATATAGAGAGCCTGCAAGTTGACGTTCCGGCCAAAATCATTTATGATTATTTATGTATAACAATGAGGTTAAAAGGATGATTCCAATGAATATAATTAATTTTGAGCATATCAGTAAAGTATTCGGTGAGAAGACTATTTTTGCGGAGGCTTCTGTCGGGATACAGGAAGGAGACAAGATCGGGATTATCGGTATGAACGGGACCGGGGAAACGACCTTCCTGAAAATGGCGGCAGGTCTGGAAGTGCCGGATCACGGACAGATAGTTAAGCAGAATGGACTGAAGATAGCTTATCTGTCCCAGGATCCTGAATTCCCGAAGGGAGCGACGATTCTTTCTTATATACAGGATGATGAGAATGTATGGAAAGTACAGAGTAATCTGCAGCAGCTTGGAATTGCAGATTATGAGGAGTCTGTTTCCCATCTGTCCGGCGGACAGAAGAAGAAGCTTGCGCTGGCGAAAGTACTGGCGTCTGATTTTGATGTGCTTCTTTTGGACGAGCCGACGAACCATCTTGACGTGGACGCGAAAGAGGAGCTGAAAAACGCACTGAAAGAGTACAAAGGAACTGTTCTTATGGTCTGCCATGAGCCGGAATTTTACGAGGGCTTTGCCACTCGCGTGGTAGACTGCAGCGAATTCTGCCTGCGCGGTTAAGAGCCGGCTTATGTCGTCTGGTGTCAGCTTTTGTCGATGAACTTTTCTTGTACTGGTATCGTTACTGTGCTATGATGATGGCACAGTAACGATTTATCTGAGATTCTGTTTTTCTGTTATCTTAGTTTTATTTTCACATTTCATTTATTTTCACTTTTATATTTATGTTTCTATGTTCCTGTTGGGCTTTATGGCAATGTTTTGCCGCTTCAGCTTGAAACAGGGCAGTTTTATCATCAGGCTGTCTGTTACGTGCAGCTCAGGCGCAGTTCGCGCATTTTCACATAGGATCAGAATACAAAAAACAGGATCGCAAAAAGGGAGAGGGGGAATGCGATGCATTCAGAACGAGGACGCAAAGGTCTGCTTCTGATCGTCTGCGCATGGACGATTCTGACAGCGGGACCGGGACTGACGGTTTATGGAGCCGGGACCGGGACGGAGACTCAGATCCGGCACTGGAATATCGGGGATACTGTTATACGGAATATCGGGGGAACAGCATACCGTTTCCGCTGCATTGATCAGAATTATGCAGACCATATGGATTACCACAGAAAGGGAGCCTTATTTTTGTGTGATGAGGTAATACCGGCCAACACCGGTTCCCATTATCAGTTTGAGACGCCGGAGGACGCTTCTCATGGTTATGTGTATGCTTCGGGACCGATCGTACGCTTTGGAGAAACCGCGGATTATAAATATTCCGCGATACGTGCATGGCTTTCCGGCTCTGCAGAACAATTTTCAGATGCGGAAATGGTGAATATCGGCGTGGAACGAGCTTATCAGGGGCAGACGGGAAGAGAATTGTGGGAGCAGTTTTCCGGAGATGAGCTGACTGCCAGATATCTGGGCAGCCAGAAGCTGGTGGATCAGCTGTTCATTCTTTCAGTGGACGAGGCATATCGCTACCGGAACTGGCTGTGGCGGTTTGGCCCGGTCAGAAAGCGGAATCCGGAGACGCAGATCAGTGAATTCTGTAAAGGCTACTGGCTCCGCACACCATGCAAAAGCGCAGAGGGTACTCAGGTCTATATTGTGGATCTGGTGCAGGGCAATATCCGGCCGGAAAAGGTACGGACTGATGTGCAGACGGCAGAAAGCGGTGTGCGGAATGACATGCAGGAGGCAGGAAGAGATGTGCGGACAACAGCAGATCAGAAACCGGAAGCGGATGAGGAATTGCGTGTAACGGGAACAACAGGGGTGCGGCCGGCTTTTGTGCTGCCGCAGATGTAGGATAAGGGGGATGTATGAGAACCAGCAAAAAGAAATTTTACAGGAAACGTCAGACAGCGTCTGCGATGGCAGTATTGCTTACCGTGCTTTCACCGGGAGTTTTTCCGGCCGGGATTGCCATGGCGGAAAATGCCGGCGGATGGATTCCGGAAGGAAGAGCCGGTCATGCAAGAGTAACCGAGAGTAATGGGAGTGTAGATTCTTCCGAAATATTGGAGGAAGTGTGGGATGAGGAAGAGCCGGAAGAGAATCTGGCAACGGCCTCTGACGCGATCCTGTGGTCAGAGCCTGCAACGCCATCCGATGCGGTACAGTGGTCAGAGCCTGCAACGCCATCCAATCTTTTGCTGTTGGCGGCACAGATTCCGGTAACTGGAGATCTGTGGGAGGACTGGAACGGCAATGTGAATTTTCCGGGAGAAGGAACAAGAGAGTCTCCCTATCAGCTTGAGACGCTTTCTCATCTGATGGGGCTGGCCGAGTCCGTTGCGGCCGGGAATGATTATAAGGGCTGTTATTTCGAACTGACGCAAAGCCTGGATCTTGGAGGAATTGCCATCAACCGCGGGGACTGGAATCCGATCGGCTGGTATCGCAGCCGCGCGGAAATGAGCGGAGAGGTTCCAACGCCATTTCGCGGGTATTTTGACGGATGCGGAAATACCATAACCGGATTGAAAATTGCCGGAGAGCTTGACGGAAAAACAAATCTGGGTCTGTTTGGCGTGATCGATGGAGGCAGCGTAGAAAATCTGGAAATTCAGTGTGACCAGGTGCGGGGGATGGATCAAGTCGGAATTCTGGCAGGAGCTGTGAAGAACGGCGCTGTGATCCGGAATGTGAGAGTATCCGGTTATGTGTATTCCGGACATAATGCGGGAGGTATTGCGGCAATGCTCTGCGGAAGCGGAAAAGGTACTTTGGCGGGAACGCAGCTTCAGGAGTCGGATGGATCGGTCATTGTGGAGAA